>JAUMYC010000218.1 GCA_030528845.1 Eubacteriales bacterium | reverse complement strand
CACCGAGCATATGTTCTTCGAAGGCGACCGCATCAAGGCCGTCCGCGAGATGATCCTGGCCAAGGACGTCGAAGGCCGCAAGGCTGCTCTGGACAAGATCCTGCCCTATCAGCAGGGTGACTTCGAGGCCATGTACAAGGTGCTCGAGGGCCGTCCGATGACCGTGCGCTATCTCGACCCGCCGCTGCACGAGTTCCTGCCCACCAAGCAGGAGGAAATGATCGAGCTGGCCAACGAGATGGACGTCGATCTGCAGGATATCATCGAAGCCTGCTCCGCTCTGCATGAGTTCAACCCGATGATGGGCCATCGTGGCTGCCGTCTGGCCGTCACCTATCCGGAGATCGCCGAGATGCAGACCAAGGCTGTCATCAACGCCGCGATCAACGTGAACAAGGAGCATCCGGAATACAACATCGTGCCCGAGATCATGATCCCGCTGGTCGGCGAGGTCAAGGAGCTCAAGTACGTCAAGGACGTCGTCGTCAAGGTTGCCGACGAGCTGATCGCCGATTCCGGCCTGAACATGACGTATCATGTCGGCACCATGATCGAGATCCCGCGCGCTGCCGTCACCGCTGACGAAATCGCCAAGGAAGCCGAGTTCTTCTCCTTCGGCACCAACGACCTGACCCAGATGACCTTCGGCTTCTCCCGTGACGACGCCGCCAAGTTCCTCGGCGCGTACTACGACAGCAAGATCTACGAGTTCGATCCCTTTGCCAAGCTCGACCAGACCGGCGTTGGCGCCCTGGTGCAGATGGCCTGCGAAAAGGGCCGCGCTGCCCGTCCCAACATCAAGCTGGGCATCTGCGGCGAGCACGGCGGCGATCCGTCCTCCGTCGAATTCTGCCATAACATCGGCCTCACCTATGTCTCCTGCTCTCCGTTCCGCGTGCCGATCGCACGTCTGGCCGCTGCGCCGGCTGCCATCACGGCCGGCAAGTAATTAAATATTCTTTAGGGATAACTGCGGGAGGGGCCTTTCTTTAGAAAAAGAAAGGCCCCTCCCGCGCCCTCCCCAAAGAAATCGTTTAGGGAGATTGCGAAATCACCGAAAGAATACGCGGCAGCAAATGTCAGCGGGCACAGCTCGCTCTTTGGAAAAAAAGGGTTCTCGCGCTCTCCTAAAAGAAATCGATTTGGGGTTATCTGCTCATTTGTAGGGGTCGGCCTTGCGCCGACCCGAAAAACGTGCGACCGCAAGGGTCGCCCCCTACAATAAAATGTGCTGCATCCTCTGCTCTCCACCCCAATAACGGTTTCTTTTTGGAGGGGTGCGGGGAGGCATTTTTCTTTTCCGAAAGAAAAAATTCTCCCCGCCACTTCCTGCAAAAATATGCTATACTGTGCATGGGTGATGTAAAAATGGTGACGCTCCGAAAGATCGACGAATACAATTTTGCGAAGGTGATCCGGCTGGAAGTGGCCGAGGATCAGCAGGATTTCGTAACGCCGAACTCATTTTCCCTCTCGCAGGCCTATGTCATGCCCGAATGCAGGCCGCTGGCCATCTACAACGGCATGACCCCCGTGGGTTTTGCCATGTATGCGCTGGACAGAGACGAGGACGAATACTGGGTCTATCGGCTGATGATCGACAAAAACCAGCAGAAAAAGGGCTATGGCCGCGCGGCCATGCAGCTGCTCATCGAGCATATCAAAAAGGAAGCGCCCGAAAAGGAAACGCTTTATATTTCGTTTGAGCCGCATAACGAAGGCGCAAAAAGGCTCTATTCCTCGCTGGGATTCGCGCCGGACGGCAGAGAGGTGGACGGCGAAACGGTATACAGGCTGCAACTGCGCTAAAGTGATAAAGCGAAACTTAGAAGGCATATCCGCGCCCCGCCGCGCGTATTCTGGATAACAGAATCGGGAAAGACGGAGGGCGAAGAGATGATCCGGATCCGCGTGTGGAAGGCATATGAACTGGCGGTGGCGGCTGCGGCGATATTGCTGGCGATCGCGCTGGCGGCGCTGATAGCGGTCAGATTTTCCGGTGGAGACGCCGTGACGACGGGCGCGCCTGTGCGCATGGAAACGGAAAGCGAATATCAGCCCGCGGACGGCAGCGTGCTGGCTGCGGGCGTGCAGGAGGAGATGGCGCAGGCCGTCTTCTCCTCTTCTGCTGCCCTTGCGCAGCCGCTCTTCGGGCAGGAGAGCACGCTGCGGGTCCCGGGCGAGGCCATCCCCTATCCGCTGCGCGCGCAGGGGGAAGACGTCATCGCATGGGAAAAGGCGCCGCGCGTGCTGATCTATCATACGCATACGTTCGAGGCCTATACCATGGAGGAGGACGGGCTGTATGAGGAGACGGAAAAATGGCGCACGGCGGACAATGCGTATAACGTGGTGCGCGTGGGCGCGGCGCTGGCGGAGGAGCTGCGGCTGCGGGGCATAGAAGTCGTGCACGACAGCACGAACCACGAGCTGCCCGTGCTCGCCACGGCCTATTCGCGTTCGCTGGAGACGCTCAGCGCGCGCATGGAGGAGGGCGAGCATTACGAGCTCTGCATCGACCTGCACCGCGACGCCTACAGCGCGGGCGGCGGCGAAAATACCGTGGACACGGCGCAGGGCAGAGCCGCCCGCTATATGTTCCTCGTCGGGCGGGGCGAAAATTTTGTCCAAAGGCCGGACGCAGAGGCCAACGAGCGGCTCGCATGGCAGATGACGGAGCATATGAACGCGCTCGTGCCCGGGCTGTGCAGAGACGTGCGCACCAGCGAAAACCGCTACAACCAGCATTTGGGCGAACGCGCTTTGCTCATCGAGGCGGGCAACAATATGAACACCATTTCGGAAGTACTGCGCGCCGTGCCGTATCTGGCCGACGCTATTGCGCAAAACCTGTTCGTGCAGCAGGCGGAGCCGGAGCCGGAAAGCCCAGTGCAGCTTTTGCAGAACGTGAAATAAGCGCAGAATAACGGCATACCCGCACAAAGCCTTTTGTATTTGAAAAGCCCCCGAACGAAACGTTCGGGGGCTTTTTATCATTCGGCTATGTACTTTTTCCGGCATATCTTTACAAGGTTCACTATGAAATACGGAATGAACCCGAACACGCCGCATACATAGACGCACCACACCGTGATCAACGAAAACAGCGCTGCGGCAATTTTGAATCCGCGCGATTTCCTTTTGAAAAAACGAGCCGCGAGAAGGACACCGCTGACGATTCCGCCATGGAAGAATCCTAACAGCAGGCTGAAGACCAGAACGGGGAAATTCGGATCCGCGCTGGTCATATTGCCCATACTGACCGTCACGTTCTCCATGCCCAGTTTCGCAAGATTGCTTGCGAGAAACGCGAACAAAAATCCGCCCGCAAACGCGGCAAGGGTATAACGAATGTAATCGATTCTCTGTTTTCTCGTCAATTTCATTTCCCCCCTTCTTCGACGCGCTTGTACGCAGCGTTCGCCGAACCGTAGATTCCTAAACCTGATTATACCATATACAAGGGGGCGCTTGCAAGATGCCGTGCCGCGGTGGTATACTTATATTATAAAAGGGAAATTTCGGCTCACGAAAGGAAATGTTCCATGAACAGGATCTCCGCCTATATCCGGCGCATGAACAAAAAGTTCGATAAATACGAGTGCATCCCGAAAACGGGGCGCATGCCTTTTTATATCAACTGCACGCTCGCAAGGGCGCTGCGGCATATGTCCATAGACGATTACTGCTATTATTATTCCCGCCTGGGCAAGCCCGATTGCTGGAAGCGCGCCCTCAACCGCGACAAGGCCTGGGGCATGTGGAAGCTGAACACGCAGGAGGCCGTGG
>JAUMYC010000037.1 GCA_030528845.1 Eubacteriales bacterium | reverse complement strand
TGTTCTGGTGCGGCGCGAACCTGACCTGCAGCAACATGCAGCTCTCCTGCTCGCCCAACGCGACCCGCCCGACGCATATCGCGCTCTTCTCCTGCGTGACGGCGCTCTTCGGCGCAACGCTCGGCTCGCTGGCGGGCGGCGCGCTGCTGGAGACGTGGAACAGCAGGGGCATGTTCCTCGGGGCGATAGACCGCTATCAGGTGCTGTGCATCGTCTCGGTGGTGCTGCGCCTCGGGTTCACTCTGCTGCTCGTGCCGCGCTTTGACCGCGACAACGACGCAGGCCCGAAGGACGTGCTGCGCCACATGGCCTCGTCCGTGCTCGGCCTGTTCCCCAAGGCGAAGAGGGCCGGATAACGGAACAGTTTAAAAGAACACAAAAAGGAGATCCGCAGATGCTTTGCGACCCGCAGAAGGTGATCGACGTCGCGCTCAGTCAGGTGGGCTATATGGAAAAGGAAACGGAAGAACATCTGAACGACATGACCGCCAACGCGGGCGACGAGAATTTTACGAAATACGCGCGCGATCTGGACGCGCTGGGCTTTTACAACGGAAAGAAGCAGAGCGTGGCCTGGTGCGATGTGTTTTTCGACTGGTGCATGGTGCGCTCGTATGGGCTGGAAGCCGCGCTGGCGCTGACCTGTCAGCCCTTCGGCAGGAGCAACTACGGCGCGGGCTGCAGCCACAGCCGCGAATACTATCAGAAAAACGGCCGCCTCTTTGCCGAGCCGCAGCCGGGAGATCAGGTATTTTTCTACGCCCCGGACGGCGGGCGGGTCTGCCATACGGGGCTGGTGGTCGAGGTCTCCCGGGAGGAGATCGTCACCGTGGAGGGCAACACCTCCGATGAGAGCGGAGTCGTCGCAAACGGCGGCTGCGTGTGCCGCAAGAGCTATGCGCGCAAGGACGTGCGCCTCGCGGGCTTCGGCAGGCCGAGGTGGGATATGGAGATCAATGTTTAAGCGACGCGGGAAGGGAGCGGGGAACGAAAGATGATCTATTATCTGCTGCTGGGGTGCCTTCCGTTTATCAACTGCTGCCAGAGCATTTCGCAAAAGCAGTATAATTTGAAGAGCAAGGAGCCCAACGCGCTGCTCTTTTCCGCGGTCACCTCCTGCATCGCGCTGTGCTTTTTCCTGATCACCTCCGGGCTGCGCCTTTCCTTTGACCTGCGGCTGCTGCCCTATGCGCTGGGCTACGGGCTGGGCTATGCGGCAGGCTGGGTGGGCACGGTGCTGGCCGTGGGCTGCGGGTCGATCGCCCTGTCCACGATGATCATCTCCTGCTCGATCATCTTCCCGACCCTCTACGGCGTCCTCATGGGAGAGAGCGCCTCGCCGAGCATCCTGTTGGGGCTGGTCATGCTCTTCTCCGCCATCGTGATGGTGAACCTCAGGCGCGGCGGGAAGGAAAAGTTTTCGGTCCGGTGGTTTGCGTGGGTCATGGTCGCCTTTTTCGGAAACGGCCTGTGCTCCATCATGCAGAACATGCAAAAGCGGCTGCTGGGCGACGGCTTCAAGCACGAATTCATGATCCTCGCGCTGCTCACGGCGACGGCGCTGCTGCTCGGCTTTGCCCTTGCGAAAAACAGGCGCATCGGCGCGCAGTTTAAGGAATGCCTGCCGTATTCCGCGGCAAACGGCACGGCCAACGCCGTGATCAATCTGATTTTGCTCACGCTCATCGGCAACATCCCCAACACGGTGCTCTACCCGAGCATCTCCGCGCTGAACATGCTCTTTGCCTTTCTGCTGGCCTTCTTTATTTATAAAGAGCGCTTTGCGCCGCTGCAGTATATCGGCTATGTGGTCGGCGCGGCCTCCGTCGTACTGCTCAATCTGTGAAAAAAAACGAACCCCTTCCCGATAAGCTTTTCGGGAAGGGGTTCGCTGTATGAGGCGTGGTTCAGCGCACGCGCAGAGCCATGCCGGAGGGCGCGCCCGTCAGCTCGTCGCCGCGCACGCGCAGGCTTCCGTTCACCAGCAGCCCGGCAAGGCCGCGCGCCATGTGCGCGGGCGAGGAGAAGGTGGCGTCCGAGCCGAAGGTATCCGGGTCGATGAGCGCGATATCGGCAAAGCAGCCCGGCTGCAGCCGCCCGCGCCCGGCCAGCTGTATGCGCTCGGCGGGCATGGAGGTCATCTTGCGGATGGCCTCCGGCGCGCCCAGCACCTTGCGCCGGCGCACATATTCCTCAAAAAAACGGGGAAACGCGCCGTGCATGCGGGGGTGGGGCGTGTCGGTGTCGGCGTAGATGGCGTCGGAGATGAGGCAGGAATAGGGCAGGCGCGCGATGGCGTCGATGTCGCCCTGATCCATGGAAAGGTTGATGATGGCGGTGCGCCCGTTTTCGCTGTGCATCAGATGCGCGGCGAGAGCGGCAGCGTCCGCAAAGCCGAAGCGCTCGGCGGCTTCCGCTACGGAAAGCCCGAGGAAGCGACGGTTTTCGCCTTCGGCGCTGGCGATGAGGATCCTGTCCCAGCCGAGGGAGATCGCGTAATTGTCCCAGTCCGGATAGGAGAGAGCGAGCGCCGCGCGCAGCTCGTTCAGCCCCTTTTGCGTGCCCAGATCGCGCAGCGCCCGCTGCATATCGCCCTGCACGAAGGCGGGCGGCAGCATGGTCGTCAGCGCGGTGGAGCCGCCGTCGTAGGGGTAGAAATCGACGGTAACGTCCTGCCCGAGGCTGCGCGCCCGTTCGATCAGCTCGATGGCCGCGTGGATCTCCCGGCCCCAGTTGCGCATGCCGCAGGATTTGAAGTGGCTGATCTCCAGCGGGCATTCGGCCTCGCGCGCGATGCGCAGCACCTCGGCGACGCTCGCGACGAGCGTGTCGCCCTCGCCGCGGATATGCGTGACCAGCGGCTTTTTCCCGCCGCGCAGAGCGCGCAGAAGGCGGGAGTATTCCTCGGGCTTAGTATAAAATTCGGGAAGATACATGATGCCGGCGGAAACGCCCGCCGCGCCGCTTTGCAGCGCTTCTT
The DNA here is from genome assembly GCA_030528845.1 of Eubacteriales bacterium. The sequence goes on along the minus strand of JAUMYC010000037.1, from coordinate 12,811 downwards.
CGATCATGGCCGCGCCGTCGGCAAGCTGTTTTTCGCTCAGCGGCGCATCGGAAAAGCCGCTCAGGCAGATGCGCACCGCGCCGAGGCCGATCATCGCGGCGGTATTGAGCGCGGGCGCGCTGTGCTCCAGCGCATCGAGATATTCCGGAAAGCGCAGGGAAAACCCCTGCGGATACGCGCCGAGGATGGGCAGGTCGTTCTCACGCTTTTCTGTTTTATGCGGCCCGGACAGCGGCGCGAGCGAGAAGCCGCAGTTGCCCGCCACGGCCGTGGCGATGCCCTGGCGCAGCTCGCTCTCCATGGGCGAGCGCAGCAGGGGCTTGGCGTCGAGATGGCGATGGATATCCACAAAGGCGGGGCAGACGAGCAGACCGTCGGCGTGCACGATCTGCGCCTCTTCGCAGGAGCATGCCGGGCCGACGGCGGCAATGCGGCCGCCCTCGACGAGCACGTCGCCGCGATAGAGGGGAGCGCCGCTGCCGTCGGCGATCGTGCCGCCGCAGATCAGCGTGCGCATCAGAGGAGCTCCCCGAGGGAAACGTCGCCCACGCGGTCTCTCGCGGCGACGCGCCAGATGCCGACGAGCTGTCCGCCGCTGCAGACGTACGCCGCGTCGTACATGGCGTTTGTGGGGCAGATATGCCCGGGGATCACATACAGGATCGTGCCGATCGCGGGCCGCTCCTGCGCGAAGCCCGCCCGCATCGAGAAGACCCAGTGCTCCTCGTTGCACAGCACGGGCTCGCATTTGTCTTCCATGCCCGCGATCACGCCGCGCGGGCTCGCGTCGGCGGAAATGGCCTTTACGCCGGCGTCGATGGTGAACAGGCCCTCGGCGGGATGGGAGACGACGCGCGCGAGCACCGCAGCGGCGGGCTGCACGGCGATATCCGGGAAGGAAGAGCAATAGCCGTGGTCGGAAACGAAGAGAGTGCCGGGGGAGAGGAACACGCCTTCCTCGTGCGCGTGGCAGGGGAAGGTGGGCGTGCCGCCCATGATGACGACGCCGCAGTCAAAGCCCTGCGCGGCGAGCTCTGCGCGCAGAAGAGAGGCGCACTTGGCGCCGACGGCCGCGCGCTCCTGCCGCCGGGCGAGGCCGTGGTCGTGGATATGCCCGTCGTAGCAATGCAGCCCGCGCATACGGATATTCGGCAGGGCCTGCGCGCTGCGGAAAAACTCGGGCGCGGCGGCGGGCGAGAGGCCGGTGCGGTCCATGCCGACGTTCACGTCGAGCAGCACGTTCGCCTCGACGCCCTCGCGCTGCGCGGCCTCGGAAAGGCCCTGCGCCTGCACGATATTGTCGCAAAGGGCATAGAAGGTGCAGCCGGGGAATTCGCGGACAAAGCGGACAAAGCGCACCGCGTTCGGCCCGACGACCGGATAGGCCCAGAGGATATGCTCCGCGCCTGCCCGAGCCGTCATGGCGACCTCGCTTGCCGTGGCGCATTTGAAGCGGCGGATGCCCATGCCGAGCTGCATCTGCAGCATTTCGGCCATTTTATGCGTCTTGACATGCGGCCAGAGCCGCTCCGACCCGCCGGCGACGCGGATGGCTTCCTCGGTGTTGCGTTCGATCTGATCGCGATAATAGATCAGCGCGGGGGAGGGGATTTTTTCCTCCTGCGCAAAATGATAGCGGTTCATTCGTTCTGCGGCCTCCTTTGCAAGGGGTCAGATCTCAAAGATGAATTCGACCTCGACGGTGATGCCGCCGGGCAGCTCGTTGGTGCCGATGGCGGAGCGCGCGCCCACGCCGTTCTCCTCGCCGAAGACGTCCATCAGCAGCTGCGAGGCGCCGTCCATGACCTTGGGCTGCATGTTGAAGCCCGGCGCGCTGGCGACAAAGCCGAGGATCTTGACCAAGGACTTGATTTTGTTCAGGTCGCCGAGGTAGTCGTGCAGAGTAGCCAGACAGTTCATCACGCAAAGGCGCGCCGCGTCCTGACCTTCTTCGATGGTGCGCTCCGCGCCGACATGCCCGACGATGGCGGGCACGCCCTGCACGGTCGCGCCCTGACCGGAGACGTAGAGCATATTGCCCACCTGCTTGACGGGCTTGTAGATGCCGCCGCGCGGGGGCAGCTGCGGCAGAGAAAGGCCGAGTTCCTGAAGACGGGCGTAGATATCCATGGCGTTTTCCTCCAAATAACGTTTTTTTGACCGGGGGATGCTGTCTCTATTATAGCACCGCGCGGCGGGGAAACGAAAGGCCGCGGGCAGAATTTCTTTGCGCGCGCTGCTGCGCAAGGGGGCAAAGAGGTGTTATAATGGAGATAAATACCGGCGACGGGAGGCGAAATGTTTGGCCTACAGGGAAAAACTGAATGCAAACAAAAACTGGAGATTCTTCCGCGGAATGCCTTTGCAGCAGAAAATGGGCGAGCGCAGGCTGAGCGTGTGGGACGTCGATTACGACGATTCGGCATGGGAGCGGGCGACCTTGCCGCACACGGTGCGCGAGGAAGCGCTGATGTGCTCCGGCGGGCGGAATTATCAGGGCGAGGCGTGGTACAGGAAGCGGCTGCGCATTGAGCGGCAGCACGCGGGCATGGACCTGCTCTTTGAGCTGGAGGGAGCCATGCAGCGCGTGGACGCATGGCTCGACGGAAAGCCGCTGGGCATGCGCATGGGCGGCTTTTTGCCCATGGCGTTCGATCTGACCGGGCTCGAACCGGAGCAGGAGCATGTGCTCGTTCTGCGGGCAGACAATTCCGACATGGCGGACGTGCCGCCCGGCAAGCCGCAGGGCGCGCTGGACTTTTGCTATTTCGGCGGGCTCTATCGCGACGCGTGGCTGCATGTGATGCATCCGGTGCATTTCACCTTTGCCGTGCATGCGGGCAGGCCGGCCTCCGGCGGGCTGTTCGTACACTACCGCGGCGTCTCGAAGGATTCGGCGTTGGTGGACGTGGATGCGCATTTTGAAAACTGCTCCACGGAAAAGCGCGAGCTGCGCGTGCAGCTGCTGCTGGACGGGCAGACGGTCTATACGGGCAGCGAGATCGGCCTCCTGCCCGGCGACGAGCACGTCGAAAAGGCGCATTTCAAGCTGGATGCGCCGAGGCTCTGGCATCCGCACCATCCAAACCTTTATACGCTCACCGCGCGTTTGCTCAGCGGGGAGGAAGTTTTGGACGAGATGACCGAGCGCATCGGCGTGCGCGAGTTTGCCTTCAGGCCCGACGGCTTTTATATCAACGGCGAAAAGCTCTTCCTCAACGGCGCGAACCGGCATCAGGAATATCCTTACGTCGGCTTTGCCCTGCCCGACCGCGCGCAGAGAAGAGACGTGCGCCTGCTGCGCGACGCGGGCATGATCGCCATCCGCACCGGCCATTACCCGCAGGACAAGGCTTTCATGGACGCCTGCGACGAAGTGGGCCTGCTCTGCGTCATCCCCACGCCCGGCTGGCAGTTCCATCCCGCGAGCGTGCTCTTTGACGAGCTTTCCTATGAAAACACGCGCAGGCTCATCCGCATGAACCGCAACCACCCCTCCGCCTGCCTGTGGGAACCGATCCTCAACGAGACGGATTATCCGGAGTATTTTGCGAAAAAGCAGCTGGAGATCGTCGCGCAGGAAATGGGGCAGGACGCCTGCTGGTGCGGCTGCGACAGCCATTACGCCTATGCGGAGCAGTATCCCGTGCATTACGGCCACGCCGGGTCAGCCGGCAAGCCGCGGTTCGTGCGCGAATACGGCGACAACTGGACGGAGCAGTTCGGCCCGATGAAGACGCTGCGGCGCGTGCGCAGGGGCGCAAACGTGAGCTTTTATATGGGCGGAGAAAAGGCGCTCATCCGCTCTGCGCAGGAGCATTTCGAGGCCTACGTCCGCCTGCGGATGGACGAAGACCTCTCCGGCGCGGCGATGTGGGCGGGCATCGACCACAACCGCGGCTACGATGAGAGCGAGGGCGCAGTCGGCATGCTCGATCTGCAGCGCCTGCCCAAATTCCAGTATCACCTCTATCGCGCGCAGCAGTCCATGGAGGAGGCGGGCGCGGTCTGCTTCATCGCAAACGACTGGACGGAGGCTTCCCCGCGCGATGTGCATGTGTACACCAACGCGCCGCAGGCGCGGCTGCTGTGCAACGGAAAAGAGATCGCAGTGCTCGGCGCGCAGCAGGGCTGGGAAAACGCGCAGGTCTGCGACGAGCGGCTGCGCGGCGCAAAGCTGCCCGAGGGCGTGCATCCGCCCATTGTGTTCTGCGATGTGCCGTGGGAGGCGGGCGTATTGCGCGCGGAGGCGCTGGCGGAAGGCGAGGTCGTCGCGGCGCACGAAGTACGCACGCCCGGCGCGCCGGAGCGGATCGCGCTCGAGCCGATGTGGGCCGGAGAGCACGGCTGGACGGCGGACGGAGCGGATCTTCTGCTGGTGCACGCGTATATCGTGGACGGGAACGGCACGGTCGTGAAGGACGCCGAGCCCATGGTGCGCTTTACGCTGGAGGGCGACGCGCAGCTTGCGGGCGACGGACAGGCGTGGACGGGCGCAAACCCGATGCGGGCCGAGGCGGGCGCAGCCTGTGCGCTGCTGCGCGCGGGTTACAGCGCGGGCAAAGTCGTGCTGTGCGCCGAGAGCGAGGGGCTTGAGGCGGGCCGGATCGTGCTGGAAACGCAGCCGGACCTGCTCGCGCAGCTGCCGGGGCCGGAATGCGCGCCCCCAGCCCAAAGGCCCGTCTACGCCGCGGACGCGAAGGAGCGCTTCTCTCTCCCGCAGTCGCTCAAGCTGGAGGACTGGTTCAATCTGGATCTGGGCCGCAACAAGCCCTGCTCCGCTTCGTCCAGCGCGCCGCAGACCGACCCGAACAACGTCAATCAGGGAGAGATCCGCTCGCCGTGGATCGCCGCAGACGGCTCGACGCCGCAGTGGTGGCAGGTCGATTTGGAACAGAAACGCTGTGTGACGGGGCTGACGCTCAAATGGCTCGACGACGGCCTCTGGTATGATTTTTCCGTGCATGCCTCGCTCGACGGAGCGGAATGGGAGCAGCTCGCGCAGAGCAGCGCTTCCGGGCAGGGCGGCGCGCCCGTGCGCTTCCCGAGGCCGGTGGACGCGCGCTTCCTGCGCGTCGTGATCCATTCCGTGACGGGCGGAAACCCCGCGGGCATTTTGCTGGCGGAGGTGCACGGCGAGGCGGACAGGCGATGACAGTGACGCACGCCAAGGAGAAACAATAGAAAAATATAGAATACGGAGGGAAAAGACCATGGCGGTACAGGTGAAGTATATTCGCAACCCCAACGGCCCGCTGCTGGGCAGCGCGGACGTGCCGATCATCGAGCAGGACGGACTGTACTTCAAGGATCTGGAGCGGACGGGAGAGCTTTTGCCCTATGAGGACTGGCGGCTGAGCGCAAAGGAGCGCGCGCAGGATCTGGCGGCAAGGCTGAGCGTGGAGGAGATCGCCGGGCTGATGCTCTATTCGAGCCATCAGATGGTGCCGGCCATGCCGGGCGCGCCCTTTGGCGGCACCTACGGCGGCAAAACGCTCGCCGAGAGCGGCGCGCAGCCCACCGACCTGACCGACCAGCAGAAGATCTTCCTTGAGCGCGATCACGTGCGCTATGTGCTGGCGGCGGGGCTGCAGGACGCGCAGACCGCGGCGGGCTGGAACAATGAAATGCAGGCCTTCGTGGAGCGCCTGCCGCACGGCATCCCCGTCAACACCAGCTCCGACCCGCGCAACGGCGCTTCCTCCGCCGGCGCGGAATACAAAAGCGGCGGCGGGCAGACGAGCAAATGGCCGGAAGGGCTGGGCATCGCGGCCACCTTCGACCCGCAGCTGTGCGAGCGCTACGCGCAGATCATCAGCCGCGAATACCGCGCCATGGGCCTGACGACCGCGCTCTCTCCGCAGGTGGATCTGGGCACGGAGCCGCGCTGGATGCGCGTGGAGGACACCTTTGGCGCGCACCCGCAGCTGGTGACGGATATGGGCAGGGCTTATTGCGACGGCATGCAGACCGACCCCGCCTCCGCAGACGGCTGGGGCGCGCTCAGTGTCGCGGCCATGGCCAAGCACTGGCCCGGCGGCGGCCCCTGCGAGGCCGGGCGCGACGCCCACTATGCCTTCGGCAAATTCGCGGTGCATCCGGGCGGCTGCCAGAAGGAGCACATGCGCCCCTTCCTGGAGGGCGCCTTCCGCCTCAACGGCCCCACCGGCTGCGCCGCCTCCGTGATGCCCTATTACGCCGTGACGGTGGACATGCATCCGGACGGCATCACAGAGGGCAACAGCTACAGCTCCTATATCATTAAGGATTTGCTGCGCGAAAAATACGGCTTTGAGGGCGTGGTCTGCACCGACTGGGGCATCACCGGCGACCCGAAGAGCGAGATGGATTCCTTCTTCGCCGGGCGCTGCTTCGGCGCGGAGGAGCTCAGCGAGGCCGAGCGGCATCTGAAGATCCTTGAAAACGGCGTGGACCAGTTCGGCGGGAACAACGCCATCGCGCCCGTGCTGGAGGCCTACCGCATCGGCTGCGAAAGGCATGGGGAAGAGGCCATGCGCGCGCGCTTTGAGAGAAGCGCCGTGCGCCTGCTGACCAATTCCTTCCGCTGCGGCCTGTTTGAAAATCCTTACCTCGACCCGCAGGAAAGCCAGGCCGTCGTGGGCTGCGCGGAGCATGCGCAGGCCGGCTTCGAGGCGCAGCTCAGGTCCGTCGTCATGCTCAAAAACAAAGATAATGTGCTGCCCGTTTCCGGGAGGAAAAAGGTCTATGTGCCCGGGCGCAGCATCGGCCAGCGGAAGGGCTTTTTCCGCAACGTGATCCCGCCGTGCGAGCTGCCCGGAGCAGACCGCAGCGTGCTGGAGAAGTATTTTGACTGGGCCGAAACGCCCGACGAGGCCGACCTCGCCGTCGTGTTTATCGAGAGCCCGATCACGGACTGCTACAGCGCGCAGGAGGGCTACCGGCCCATCTCGCTGCAGTATCGCCCCTATACCGCCGTGAACGCGCGCGAGCACAGCATAGGGCAGGGGGACATCCGCGAAACGGAAAACCCGGATCGCACCTATCGCGGGAAGACCAACATCGCCGCCAACGAGAGCGACCTCGACGTCGTGCTCAAAACGCGCGAGGCGATGGCCGAGAAGCCGGTGGTGGTGGTCGTGCGCATGCACAATCCCTGCGTACTGGCCGAGCTTGAGGCCGCGGCCGACGCGATCCTCGTGGATTTCGGCGTGCAGCAGGAGGCGATCTTCAGCCTCGTCAGCGGCGCGGCCGAGCCCAGCGCGCTTCTGCCCGTGCAGCTCCCCGCCGATATGGAGACCGTCGAGGCGCACTGCGAGGACAGGCCTCTGGACATGACGCCCTACACCGACAGCTGCGGCGGCGTCTATGATTTCGGCTTCGGGCTGAACTGGGCGGGCCGCATCCGCGACGAACGAACCGAGAAATATCACGCATAAGAAAGAGCCCCCTTCTCCGCCCGGAGGAGGGGGCGTTCTCTTGCTTTTCTTTATCCGGTTTTGAGGAGGATCCCCAAAAACAGGCTGTCGTCGGGGCGCATTTTCAGCGTATATCCTACCCCAAAAAACAGGAGGCGGTCTGTTCCGGAAAATCTGCGCTGCGACAGGATGATTTAATGGATCTGTAACATTTATAATTATGTCAAAAAAGTGGCGCATTAGGGCGGGATTATTCATTTTTTCCTTAAAACACGGACTAAAAGTGGGATTATATCCTGTTAACCGACCGTTTTCTGATTGTTAATTCGGTGTTGACAACCGGGTGGTTTTAACGTATTATAAACCTTGTAAACCGCAGCGAAAAGCTGTGGATACAAGAGTGATGATCTCACTCAAAAAAGAAGGAGGAAGAACCATGAAAAAGTTGTTGGTCCTCGTACTGGCGCTGGCGTTGATGCTCTCCTCTACTGCTTTCGCAGTGGAACTGACCATCCCGCGCAACGAAACCTTCTACGAGAACGGTCAGCAGTGGGGCAAGCCCACCAGCTACAACATCTACAACACTGCGGGCCAGGGCTGGCCGGCAAGCGGCGGCACCCGTCATGTCATCTATGAGTCGCTGTATATGTACAACGTTCTCACCAACGAAAATGAACCCCTCCTCGCCGACGGCGCTCTCGTCTGGGAAGACGAATACAACGCTGTTGTGAAGATCAAGGAAGCTGCCCACTGGAATGACGGCGAAGACCTGACTGCTGACGACGTCGTGTGGACCCTCGAATCCGCCAAGCTCGTCACCGTCGGCTGGTCCGATTTCTGGACTTGGGTCGAGAAGGTCGAGAAGGTCGATGACCTGACCGTCCGCTTCACCATCGTAGAGGAGCCCTACAACCTCTACAAGCTGCCCCAGCTGCTCTCCTCCATCGGCATCGTTCCGGAGCACGTTTGGGCCCCCATCTTTGAAGCCAAGGGCAACGACGGCGTCGCCATTGCCGAGCTGTTCACCGACAGCCTCGAAGTGGACTACGTTGGCGTGACCGATGCCGGCGAGCACTGGCTCACCGCTTCCGGCCCCTACATGCCCTACTACTATGACGACACCCGCGTCGTGAACATCCGCGATGACAACTATTGGGGACAGGATGAATCCATGTTCGGCAAGCTGCCGGCCCCGAAGTATCTCGCTCACATGCTGTATGCTGACAACGCCGCCGGCAACCTGGCCTTCCAGAACGGCGAAGTTGACAACGCCCAGCAGTTCATGGAGTCCGTTTGGGTCCTGATGGAGAACATGGTCGACGAAGAGGGCAACAGCCTTGTCAAGACCTATTATGACGAAGCTCCCTATCACCTCGGCTACTCCATGCCGTCCCTCATCTTCAACCTGAACCGCCCGGGCCTGGATGACTTCGCTGTCCGCAAGGCGATCGCCCTGTCTCTGGACTATGAGGCCATCGGCACCAACGCCATGTCCGGCTACACCGAGGACATCGTGCCCTCCCTGTTCAACACCTACATCTACGGCCAGTATCTGGATACCACCAACGAAGAGTACATGGCTCTGCGCTGGGATACCACTGACCTGGACGGCAACATCGCTGCCGCCAATGCTCTGCTTGACGAAGCCGGCTACGTCGACGTGGACGGCGACGGCCTGCGCGAGATGCCCGACGGCACCAAGATCGAATGGAAGGCCGAGTGCCCGGACGGCTGGTCCGACTGGAACGCCTCCCTGGAGATCCTGTGCGAATCCGCTCAGAAGATCGGCCTGAACATCGTGACCTACTTCCCCGAGGCTTCTGTCTACACCAACGACCAGCAGTATGGCAACTTCGACATCCTGATGGCCTCCCCGCAGCCCGGCGGATCCGTCGCGAACCCCTGGAACATCGCGTACAACGTACTGTACACTGCCGCTCCGGAAGGCGAGTACACCCCCCGCAACTATGGCCGCTTCTCTGATCCGGAGATCGATGCTCTGATCGACGAAGCCGCTGCCGTGAGCGACATGGAGACCCTGATCGAGATCTACACCGAGATCGACACCGTCTACCTGCAGACTCTGCCCACCGTTCCGCTGATGTATCGTCCGCAGAACTTCCACACCTCCTACTCCAAGTATTGGACCGGCTTCGCGACGGCTGATGATGGCACCTTCACTCCGCCGCTGAACCTGACCGATATGGCTGGCTACAAGGAGCTGTTCATGATCGAAGCCACTGGTGTTGAATAATCGAATAGATCGACAATATTCAAGATTAGGTGAGTGATTGCCGGGAGCTTCGGCTCCCGGCAATTTCGGTTCTGAACGCTTTGAACAGCCGCCCTGCAAAATAATAGGGGGTGAAGACACGCATGAAAGGCTACCTGAAGTACCTGGGCAGGAAACTGATCTGGTATCTCTTCACGTTCGTCATTGCGTTGCTGCTCAACTTCTTCCTTCCCAGGCTCATTCCGGGCAACCCGGTGCAGTTGATCCTGGGCGAAATGGCAGCAGGTATGACGGATACCAACAAGTACATGGCGATCTATAACGAGTTTATGGAATCCTTCGGGCTGAACCTCCCGCTGTGGAGACAGTTCATCCGCTATGTGGAAAATCTTTTCCAGGGCGACCTCGGCCGCTCCTTTACGCTCTATCCGGCGACCGTTACCTCTCTGATCGCCTCCCGTCTCCCGTATACGCTGGCGATCCAGCTGCCCTCCATCATCGTGGGCTGGGTGCTGGGCAACCTGCTCGGCGCTGTCGCGGCGTATAAGAAGGGCGTGTATGACAAGGTCGTGTTCCCGGTGTCCTTGCTCGTCTCGTCCATTCCTTCGTTCATCCTTTCCTTTGTTCTGCTCTTTGTGCTGGGCATGCAGGCGCAGTGGTTCCCGCTGGGCAACGCCTATTCGCCCAATATCCTCCCGTCCTTCGTTCATATCGGATTTATCACGCTGCCCTCGTGGGAGTTCTTCTCCTCGCTGCTGTACCACTGGACGATGCCCTTCCTTTCCACTGTCATCGTCATGATCGGCGGTCAGGCGATCGGCATGCGCTCCATGTCCCTGTATGAGCTCAACGCGGACTACGTTCTCTATGCGAAGCTGCTGGGCATCCGCGACAAGAAGATCACGCGCTACGTCTTCCGCAACGCTGTTCTTCCGCAGGTCACCGGTCTTGCGCTTTCCATCGGTTCGTGCGTCGGCGGCGCCCTGATCGTTGAGATCGTATTCTCCTATCCGGGCATTGGTTCGCTCCTGTATCAGTCCATCCGCAATATCGACTACACACTGCTCTCGGGCTGCACGCTGATGATTTCGTCTACCGTGCTGATCGCCAATTTCCTCGTAGAACTCGTCTACGGTATTTTGGATCCCCGCGTGCGCAGTGCACACACAGAGGAGAGTTGATGTATGCAGACGATTAAGACGATGTTCCGTTCCCCGCGCTTTGTCGTGGGTCTAATCATGGTTCTGACCATCGTGTGCTATGCTCTCTTTATCCCCATGATCTTTACTGCAGATCCCAAGGAGAGCCGCGCAGAAAGCCCGTATTATACGGAATACGAGGATCTTCATGCCGCGCTGCTTGCCGAAGATGACGCCGCAATCGAAACGGAGATGGCGGAGCTCAAGGCACTGGCGGACGCCAATGACGATCCTATCCTGGCAGATGCAGCAAATAATATTTACGAGACGCTCGAAGCCGTTTCCGGGGCTCTGGCCAAGAACCCGGCGGACGACGCGATCTCTGCGCTGGATCAGGTCAAGTCCAACCGTAAGTATCCCCTTGTCAATGTGGAGCGCGATGTGATGCGCGCCCTGCTGGAAGAGGGCAAGGTGGATGAAGCGATCGTCGAAGGCGAAGCTGTGATCGCGCATTGCGAAGCGGCCGCTGCCTTTGCGCAGGAGCTCACCGCCGCCGGTGCGGATTTCGCCGCCGTGCAGGCTGTGATCGACGGCTTTACGGTCCTGAACCCCGAAGAGACGGTGGACATCCTCGCCGCCGTGCAGGCGTCCGACGCCGAGGCGCTGGCTGAAGCGATCGACGACTTCGCTGCGCAGCATGCGAAGCTGGGCGAATATGTCGCCGTCGCCATTGAGCGTGTGAACGGCTCTGTCTACGCCGCAGCCGCTCAGGCCGGTTCCACCAAGATCCAGAAGACCTACCTCATCCCCAAGAACACCGCGCCCAACGAGAGGTTCTGGTTTGGTACCGACAACTTCTCGCGCGATCTCTTCCTTGAGATGGCCTACGGCGCGCGCACCTCGCTCATGGTCGGCCTGATCGCCGGCGTGCTCGCCACGATCATCGGCCTTGCGCTGGGCCTGACGGCAGGTTTTGTCGGCGGTATGGTAGACAATATCATCACGCTGATCACCAACACCTTTATCGTCATCCCCTCCACCGTCATCCTGATCCTGATCTCCATCGCCGTGGGCCAGTTCCGCGAAGCATGGATCACGGGCGTGATCATCGGCCTGATCGCCTGGCCGTGGACCGCCCGCGCCGTGCGCGCACAGACGACCTCGCTGCGCTTCAGAGATCACGTCAACATGGCGCGTATCACCGGCTATTCCACTGCGCGCATCATCGTGACCGAGATCATGCCGTATCTGGCCAGCTACATCGTCATGGCCTTCATCCTGCAGGTCGCCGGCGGCATCGGTCAGGAAGCCACGCTGGCTCTGCTCGGCTTGGGCGACCCGACCGGCATCTCCCTCGGCCGTCTGATGAACTGGGCAATGGAATATGAAGCGATCAACTTTAACCGCTGGTGGCTGTTCATCCCGGTCGCCTGCGCTATCGCGATGATCACGTATGGACTGTATCTGATGAACTCCGGTATGGACCAGGTGTTCAATCCCAAGATTAGGAGCTGATACCATGGCAGAAAATATTCTCGACGTACGAGCGCTGAAAACCTTTTACCGCACTCGTCTGAAGGAAAAAGTATTTGCCGTGGATGGGGTCGACCTTCAGCTGAAGGAAGGCCGTGTACTCGGCATCGCGGGCGAATCCGGCTGCGGCAAGTCCACTCTGGCGCTGTCGCTCATGGGCTTTTATTTCCCGCCGCTGAACTATTCCGCAGGCGAGCTGATCCTCAACGGTACGGACCTGATGAAGGTACCGTATGAAACGCTGCGCAAGAACTATCTGGGCACGGAGATCGCCTACATCCCGCAGGCGGCCATGAACGCGCTCAACCAGACGCGCAAGATCTCCCGCTTTGTGATCGATATCCTTTCCGAACACAGGCCGGAGCTGAGCCATGAGCAGATGCTGAACATGGCAAAGGAAAAGTTTGAATTCCTGAACCTGCCCGAACGCGTGCTCAACGCCTATCCGTCCGAGCTTTCCGGCGGCATGAAGCAGCGCACGGTAATCGCGCTGTCCACGCTGCTGAACC
>JAUMYC010000217.1 GCA_030528845.1 Eubacteriales bacterium | reverse complement strand
TGTCACGATGCCGGTGTAGCCGGTGGGGATGGATTTGACGCAGCCCAGCACGCACAGCCCCAGAAACACGACGCTGAGCAGCTGCTTGGGAGAAAGATTCCATTTGCCCGTTTTGCTGAAGCCGAGCACGATGAAGGAAACGACTGTAAGGCCAATGCCCGCAAGGAAAAACAGCATGAGATAGACCTCCTTTGCTTGTCGGTGCGCGCTCTCTCAGCGCAGGAAATCCATATAGCGGCGCCAGTCTGCCCGGCCGAGATAATGCCCGCCTTCGGTCAGGTGGTAAGAGATCGAGCCCTTCTGGAATGCTTCGCCGGGCACGGGCAGCCTGTCCGGATGCACGAACCCGGGCTGGCCCATTTCTTCCCAGACATGGCTCACGGCGCAGCAGCCCAGATATTCGCTCGTCGGGTCGGCCCAGAGATCCTCGCTGGCGCTGCCGACGCAGAGCTTCCTCGGCGCAATGGCCGCGAGCAGGAAGTGCTGGTCGAACGCGGCCTCGTATTCCTTTTCGGCATATTTTTTATACTCCCCGTTGAACCAGCGCGGGAAGACTGTGGTGATGCGCTCGATCGTTTCGCCGACCTTGCCGCGGGAGATGGCTGCGCCGGAGCAGCCGGAGTCGTTGGAGATGACCGCGCTGAAGCGTGTATCGTTCGCGCCGGCCCAGAGCGCCGTCTTGCCGAGCCTGCTGTGGCCGATCACGGCGATGCGGCTCGGGTCGACGTCCTTGCGCGTCAGGGCAAAATCCAGCGCACGCGAACAGGCCCACGCCCACATGCTGATCTTGCCGGTGGGGCCGTAGGCGCGCACCATGTCCGGGGCGACGCCGCTGGTGAAATCGTCTTCTTCGTCCATGGTGACGTCGTTGTAGTACAGGCTGATCACGGCGAAGCCTTCGTCGGCGATCTCCTGCGCCGGGAAGTACCAGTCCGGCACTTCGGGGCGGAAGTTGATGAAAACGAACGCGGGCGCGCCCGCCTCGGGCGTCTTGTTGGGGAAGATGCAGCGCACGGGGAAGGAAAAATCGAACCCGTCCATATGGGAGAGCAGGTTGTATTCTTCATAGGCGGCGTGGCCTGCGCACTGGCTGGATTTGCGGCCTGTGTCGATGGGCAGGATCTCCATGGAAGCGGGCGCGGGCGGCACGGGGCCGTATTCCTCCCGGGCAAGGATATCGAGCATTTCTTCACGCGTTCCGGGCAGGGCGGGGAGCCTGCGTTCCTCTAAAAGAGCCTTGATCATCGTTCGTCTCTCCTTCTTTTTATCGGTCGATCGGGGGAAAACGCGTCAGTGCGCCTGACGCAGCAGCGGGTTCCAGGTGCCTCTCTTGTAGCGGATGGTGAACATCACGCCAAGGAATACATTGTGCAGGATCATGCAGGCCCAGGCAGCCTCCAGCCCCAGCCCGAAGACGCGCAGCAGGAGGAACGAGCCGAGGATGCGGAAGCCCCACATGCCCAGCACGTTGATGGCGAAGGGGCCGCGGGTGTCGCCCACGCCCTGGAAAATGCCCTCGAGGATGATCGCCACGCCGTAGATCGGCTCCGAAACGGCGACCATGCGCAGCACCCTCGTGCCCAGCGCGACGGTCTCCTCGCTGATGGTGAACAGCCACATCAGTTTTTCCGCAAAGAGGAACAGGAGCGCGCCGGAGACGCACATGACGCTCACTTCCAGAATGAGCAGAGTGCGCGTGATGGAGCGCATGCGCTGCTGATCGCCCGCGCCGTAGGTGTTGCCCGAGAGCGTGCTCGCGGCGGCCTGCATGCCGTAGCCGGGCACATAAAAGGCCGATTCGACCGTGTTGGCGATGGAATGCGCGGCGATGGCGATGGTGCCCAGCCCGTTGATGAGCGAAGCGAAGGCCACATAGCCGAAGGAGGTGAGGAACCTCTGCGCGGCGCTGGGCACGGCCACCACCAGACAGGGGCGCAGCACCTCTGCGTCCGGCTTGATGGAGCGGCCCTTGGGCGAGATCACCGGATGACGCCAGACGGCCGCTGTGATAGCCACGCCGCCCACGGCGAAGGAAATGGCGGACGCAAGAGCCGCGCCCTCCACGCCCAGCCCCGCGCCCCAAACATTAAAGCGCAGGCCCAGCAGGCTGACCTCATGGGACTGATAAATAAACAGATAGTTGAGCACGACGTTGATCACGTTCATCAGCACATTCACGCGCATGGGCGTTTTCGTATCGCCGATGGCGCGCAGGGACATGCCGAAGAGGATCAGCGCGGTGCGCATGATCATTGGGGAATAGAGGATGAAGAAATAGCGGCTGGCCGTCGAACGGATGGCCGGGTCGGCGTTCATCCAGACGGGTACGTATTTCGCGATGGAGAGCGGGATGACGGTGAAGACGACGCCGCACACGAGCGTGGCCAGAACGACCTGCGAAACGGCGCGCGCCGCGTCGCCATAGCGCTTTGCGCCCCAAGCACGCGCGATATACGCCAAAAAGCCCACGCCCAAGGCGGAGATAGAGCTGCCGATCATCCAGCCGACCGTGGCCGTGCAGCCGACGGCTGCGGTGGCCTCCGCGCCGAGCCGGCCGACCATGGCGCTGTCGATATACTGTACGGCCGTTTGCAGGATCTGTTCGAGCATCGTCGGCCATGCCAAAAGCAGGATCGTCAGCAGCACCGGCTTGGACTGCAGGTCGTTTGATTTCATTCTTTTCACGTTCTCCTTTGTACAACAAAAATGCGCATACACCCTACAGTATAGCAAGGCACAGGCGCAATTGCAAGCAAAACGAGAGCAGGCAGCGCGCGGCCTGCTCTCGTGCTCGATGGGGCTCAGAAGGCGTTTTTGTCCGGGTTCGGGTTGACGCGGTACAGCCCGTTCTCCCTCTGCATCCAGCCCATCCCCACGAACATCCTGCGCACGGTGCAGTAGTCTTCATGGACGCGCTGGATGATCTCGTTCACTTCCTTTTCCGGATAGACCTTCGTCGGGTCGAACAGGCGGAAGATCTCTTCATAGATGACCATGCGCTTTTTGACCTGCGCGGGCATGACGCGGCAATAGCCGTCCGGCATGAAGGATTTGAGGATCTTGCGCCGATACATCTCCTCGCGCATCTCCTCGCCCGCGGCGTCCTTGCCGGGCTGGAAGATGAGCGAGGACAGGGTGGCGGAAAAGACGGGCGTGCGCAGGGAATAGACGGTGTAATATTGCTCGCGGCGCGCGTCGATCAGCCCGGCCGCCTGCAGCTTTTTCATGTGGAAGGAGACGGTGGCGGGGGTCAGCTGCAGCCGCTCGGCCAATAGCTCCGTATATGTCTCCTTTTCCGAAAGCGCCTGCAGGATGCGCAGACGCGTGTCGTCTGCCAGGAGCTTGAACAGGGGCAGCGCTTCATGCATGTTCGTTCTCCAGCCTTTCCAGCAGAGCCATCGCCTGACGGATGGTCTGCGCCTTGATGCGCGCGCGGTCGGCAAGGTCGTAATCCTCCGCGGCGTTCTGCTTTTCCTCTTCCTTTTCCAAGGAGGCGAGGATGCCCTCGACGTGCCCGGGGCGCTCGCGCAGATGCTGCACCCGCCCGAGCACCTTGAGCATATCGCCCATCATGCCCGCCTGCATCAGGTGGATCGTATACTCCCGCTCCTCGCCCTTCTCCAGCGATTGCAGCGCAAGGTCGCGCTGTTCGCGGCTGCGCCTGTCCAGTTCGGCGTAATATTTTTCTAAGATCTCCATGGTCGCTCCTTCTTTCTGTTAGATTATCGTCAAACTGAATATAGCATCCGATTAGATATTTGTCAATATAATAATTTACTCCGGGCTCAAAAATAACCCGGAGGAAATTA
>JAUMYC010000216.1 GCA_030528845.1 Eubacteriales bacterium | reverse complement strand
TCGCGGCGCACGGTCGCGCCGTCCGCCTTGCCGATGGGCGCGTCGACGACGCCCGCTGCCGGAGAGAGTTCTCCTTCCAAAATTGCAAGGTATTCCCGCACGAAGGAGGGCGTGTGCAGCTGCTTTTGCAGCTGCGCCTGCGCAAGCGGATGCTTGGCCGCGAGCATGAGCCCGCTGGTGCCCTTGTCAAGGCGGTTCGTGGGCCGGAACGCGCGCCCGCCCAGCAGGGGCAGCATGCGCGCCTCGAGCGTGTCGCCCGTCTGCCGCTCGGAGGACTGCGTGGGCAGCGGCGCGGGCTTGTTCACCACGAAAATATCCTCGTCCTCATAGAGGATCTCCACGGGCTTGTCCACATGCGCGTGGGCGCTGCCGTCCTCGCGCAGGCGCACCACGAGCCTCTGCCCCGCGCGCACGACGTCGCTGGCAATGGCGCGCCGGCCGTCCAGCGTCACGCCGCCTTCACGAAATTTGGCGGACGTGAACTGCCTGTGCGAAAGCCCCATGCGCCCCTTGGCGATGTGCTTGACAAGCCGTCCGTCGTCCGCCTGTGTGATGATATATTCGATTTCCTTTTCGATCCCGCTCATCGGTCGGCCTTTTCCTTGTTCAGGGGGTCGACCTTGAGCATGCGCACCTTGTCAAAGAAGATCTGCAGTGCGATGGCGGGCGAGGTGAGCCCGGCCAGCAGCATATGCCGCAGGGCGCTGCCGTATTCATGCCGCTTGAGGCAGGCGAAGAAGAGCACGGCGTGATGTCTGCAGACGATAAAGCGCCGTTGCTTTCCGGTGAGCAGGTGGAAATATTTTTTCTTGACGCTGAGCAGATAGAGCTCGCCCGTCACTTTATTTTTGCCAAAGGACATGCGCTCGCCGTCGTGGATATACTGCACGACCAGCGACTGCTTGATATAGCCGATCTTCAGCCCGGCGTTGATGCTCTTGAGCATGAGCAGATATTCCTGCGCGGTGAGCACGTCGTCGAACATGCCGATGCGGCGCAGGGCCTCCGCCCGGTACATATAGGTGTCGGTGGGCGTGAGCGGATCGACCAGATGCCGGATGAGCAGATCTTCGTTTTTCGGGTGCGTGTCCACAGGATGGCGGCGCCGGTCCACCGGCACGCCGTCCTGGTTATGGATGTCGCAGTCCATAAAGCTCATTTCCCAGCCGTTTTCGATCATCGCCTCGACCTGCACCTGCACCTTGTTGGGCAGGAAGACGTCGTCGTCGTCCAGAAAGGTGATATATTCGCCCGTGGCGGCCTTGATGCCCTCGTTGCGCGCCAGCGCCCCGCCCATGTTCCTTTTGTTGAGCACGCGCCTGACCCGGGGATCCGCGCCGTAGCGTTCGTCGAGAGATCTCTGCGTCGCCGCGCGATATTCGGAGCCCTCGCCGTTGTCGTCCACGATCACGGCTTCGATATCCGTCCACGTCTGATCGAGCACGCTCTGTAGCGCCCTGAGCAAAAATTCGCTGCGTTTATAGGTCGGGATGACCACGCTAACCTTTGTCAAAATCGGTTCCTCCCCGGGCTTTTATGCGTTGTCGCGCACGCCTTCATGCCTGATCACGCTCAGGAACGTGCGCAAGAGAATGGAAAGATCGACCGTGGCGGACATGGAGGCGACGTATTCTCCGTCGCGCTTTGCCTTGGTCCCGATGGCCAGCTCGTCGCGGCCGCTGATCTGCGCAAGGCCCGTCAGCCCCGGGCGCACTGCGTTTGCGTTGTATTTGTCCCGCTCGGCGATGAGGTCGTACTGATTATACAGCGCCGGTCGCGGGCCGACGAGGCTCATCTCTCCCTTGAGGATGTTCCAGAGCTGCGGCAGCTCGTCCAGGCTCGTCCTGCGCAGGATGCGGCCCGATTTTGTGATCATGGCCCCGGAATCGCGCACGAGATGGGTGGGCATGTCCTTGGGCGCGGTGGTATGCATGGTGCGGAATTTGACGATCATAAAATGCGTCTTGTCCTTGCCCACGCGCTTTTGCCGGAAGAACACCGGGCCGGGAGAATCCGCCTTGATCCACAGCGCGAGAGCCGCGAACACCGGCGAGAGCAGCAGCAGCGCCAGCGCCGAGAGCAGCACGTCGCCCGTGCGCTTGCAAAACAGATAGGCCTTATTGTGCATGCCGAACCATCTCTCCTCCGCAGTATCGGCTGCGCGCGGCGCGCAGCCGGATCTTGCCGCCTGCACAGCATTTCGATCCATTCTCTATCATACACCAACCGGAGCGAAAACGCAAGGCGGAGCGCCCGCCGGAAGGCAGGCGCTCCAAAGAAAACATATTCCGCCGCGACATCGTTTTGCTCCGGTTCGTCCGCGCGGCGCAGGGTTTGCAAATAAACGTTTTTTTCAGGTCGCGCCGCCCGCATCTGCGCAATGTTAGCGAAAGCCGCGCCTTTCTCAGGGCGCGCCGCCTATATCCGCGCAAAGTTTGCAAATCCCCCGCCTTTCTCAGGGAGTGCCACCCGCACAACACGCCGGGGTTGCAAAAGCAGCGCCTCTTTCTCAAGGCGCGGCGCCCGCATCCGCGCAAGGTTTGCAAATCTCCCGCCTTTCTCAGGGCGCGGCGGTCTGCTCCGGTTCGGGCGCGCCGCCCGCATAACGCAGATTGCGCGCGGAAATATAATAGGAAAGGGCGGTCCTGTACACGCGCTGCATCTCCTGCTCGCTCTCGGCCAGCAGCGCGCTCGCCCCGGCATATTCCTCCTCCACCTCGGTCAGCCGCTGTCCCAGCGCAGCCGCCTGCGCCTCGCTGCTTTCAAGCCGCCCGCGCATGCTCTCCAGCTGCGCCGCCGCTTCCTTATATATCGCCTCTTTTCCTGCGAGCTCCTCTTCCGCCCTCGTCAGCAGCGCGCCGAGCTCCTCGATCTGCGCGCGGTCCCGCTCCGCCTGCGCGTCGAGCCGCTCCACCGTCTGCCGCAAACTCCTGTTTTCCTCGGCGAGCGCGCCGCTGCGCTCCTCCTGCGCCTCGCAAAGGCTGGCCCGCCGCTGCAGCTCGCCCTCCAGAGAATGCATTTCCTCCCGGTTCAGGGCGATCTCGCTCTCCAGTTTTTTCCGTTCCTCCTCCCCCGCGCGCAGCTCCTGCGCCTCTCGGGCCAGCCGCTCGTTTTCCCCGCGCACGGCTTCGGCCTCGCTCTGCGCCTGCGCAAACGCGCCCTCCAGCTCCGCCGCACGCCTTTGCGCGGCGTCGAGACGGTCAACGCCGCTCCACAAAAAGCCCCCAAGCAGCGCCGAACAGACCGCAAACGCCGCCGCGAGCGCAAATGCCGCCCTCACCGACCGGCCCGGCCGACCGATCATCCCTTTCCTTCTTCGAGAAGACATGCCGCATCTCTCCCTTCCCTGTCAGCATACTGCCCGCGCATCCGCGCTATGCCGCATAAAAAAACGCCTGCGGGAAAAGCTATGGTTGCCGCAGAATTCCCGCATCGCGCTTTGGGAAAGGAGAATGGAGCATGAACAAATTTTCTCTCGTGCTGGTGATCGTCGGCGCGCTGAACTGGCTGCTGGTCGGCCTGTTCCAGTACGATCTCGTCGCCGGTATCTTCGGCGGGCAGTCCGCGCTGATCAGCCGCATCGTGTACGCGCTGGTCGGCGTCGCCGGCCTTTGGTGCATTTCGCTGCTGTTCCGCGATCGGGTCACCGAATAAGGACGGTCGGGAGGCCTTTTCCCAATGCAACAGGCCTCCCGTATCCCTTTTTGCAGCAAAGCCGCGCCGGAAGAAGCGTCGGCTTTTTCTGTTTTTCCGCACAACAGATCACATGTGGCTTCCTATAGAAATCAAAACCAAACATCAAATACATTCTCC
>JAUMYC010000036.1 GCA_030528845.1 Eubacteriales bacterium | reverse complement strand
CGGCCTTCGCCGCCGCCGTGCGGGTGGTCAACCGGGTTCATGACAACGCCGCGGACGGTCGGGCGCACGCCCATGTGGCGCTTGCGGCCGGCCTTGCCGATGCGCACCAGCTCGTGGTCGGAATTGCCCACGGTGCCGATGGTGGCGCGGCAGTCGATCTTGACCTTGCGGACTTCGCCGGAGGGGAGACGCACCTGAGCGTACTCGCCTTCCTTGGCGATGAGCTGAGCGGCAGTGCCGGCGGAGCGGACCATCTGGCCGCCGCGGCCCTGCTTGATCTCCACGTTGTGGATCAAAGTGCCCAGCGGGATGTTCTGGATCGGCAGGCAGTTGCCCGGCTTGATGTCGGACTCGGCGCCGCTCATGACGGTGTCGCCAACGTGCAGATCCTGCGGAGCGAGGATGTAGCGCTTCTCGCCGTCAGCATAGTTCAGCAGAGCGATGAAGCAGGTGCGGTTGGGATCGTATTCGATGGAAGCGACCTTGGCCGGGATGCCGTCCTTGGTGCGCTTGAAGTCGATGATGCGATACTTTCTGCGAGCGCCGCCGCCCTGGTGGCGAACGGTGATCTTGCCCTGGAAGTTGCGGCCTGCGCGATGACGAAGGTCGGTGGTCAGGCTCTTCTCCGGGGTCTTCTTGGTGATCTCTTCGAATGTCAGGACCGACATGAAGCGCCTTGCGGGCGAGGTCGGCTTATACACTCGTACTGCCATTTTTTAACCCTCCCTGTCTTACTGCGCCATGCCTTCGAAGAATTCGATACCCTTGGAATCCTTCGTGAGCGTGACATAGGCCTTCTTGCGCTCCGGACGACGGCCGGAAGTGCGGCCCTGGCGCTTGATCTTGCCTTCCTGGCGGAGCGTGTTCACGGAAGCGACCTTCACGCCGAAGATCTCTTCGACGGCGGCCTTGATCTCCGTCTTGCCGGCGTGGATGTCCACTTCGAAGCAGTAGCGCTTATCGGCGATGGAGTCATAGGTCTTTTCGGTCAGAACCGGGCGAAGAATGATGTCGTATACGGACTTCATTATTCGTACACCTCCTCAACCAGGCGGACAGCGTCCTTGGTGATGATGAACTTATCGTGGTTCAGGATATCAAGAACGTTGATGGTGTTGACATAAGCGGTCTTGACGCCTTCGATGTTGCGGGCGGAGCGGACGATGTTCTCGTCGGTCTCCGGGATGACGATCAGAGCCTTCTTGGTGGCGCCGAGGGCCTTGAGCATGGCCGCGATCGTCTTGGTCTTGGTCTCGTTCATCACCAGCTCGTCGAGCACGATGATGTCGTTATCGTTGACCTTGCTGGTGAGCGCGCCCTTCATGGCCAGGCGCTTCACTTTGCGCGGGATGGAGAAGCCATAGGAGCGGGGCTTCACGGCGAAGACCATGCCGCCGTGGGTGAACTGCGGAGCGCGACGGCTGTGATGACGCGCGTTGCCGGTGCCCTTCTGGCGATAGATCTTCTTGCCGCCGCCGCGGACTTCCGTGCGGGTCAGAGCGGACTGGGTGCCCTGACGCTTGGCGTTGAGCTGCTGACGGACTACCTGATGCAGCACCGGGATATTGATATCTGCAGCGAACACTTCAGCGGAGAGCTCGATCTCGCCGACATTGGCGCCCTGCATGTTATAAACGGCTACTTTGGGCATTTTCTGAGTCCTCCTTACGCCTTGACCGAGTCGCGGACCACGAGCAGGCAGCCCTTGGCTCCGGGCACGGCGCCCTTGATGAGCAGAAGATTGCGTTCTGCATCTACGCGAACGATTTCCAGATTCTGCACGGTGACCTTTTCTCCGCCGTACTGGCCGGCCATGTGCTTATTCTTGAACACGCGGGACGGGTCAGAGTTAGCGCTCAGGGAGCCGACGCCGCGATGGTACTTGGAACCATGCTTCATCGGGCCGGTGCTCTGGTTCCAGCGCTGCACAGCGCCGGTGTAGCCATGGCCCTTGCTGATGCCGGACACGTCAACCTTGTCGCCTTCGGCGAACACGTCGCACTTGATCTCATCGCCGACCTTCTTGTCCGCGATGTCATCCAGACGCAGCTCGCGAAGGTGCCTCTTCGCCGGCACGTTAGCCTTTGCAAAGTGGCCGAGCTCGGGTTTGTTCATCAGTTTCTTCGCACGCTCGGGGGCGAGCTCACCGAAACCGACCTGAACTGCCTGGTAGCCATCGGTAGCTTCGGTCTTCACCTGCGTAACGGTGCAGGGGCCGGCTTCGATGACAGTGACCGGGACGAGGCGTCCATCTGCGAGGAAAACCTGCGTCATACCGATCTTCTTACCGAGAATCGCCTTTTTCATGTTGTTCCTCCTGACTTGGGTGTGATCCACTTTCATAACTCTTACAGCTTGATCTCGATTTCCACGCCGGCCGGCAGGTCGAGCTTGGTCAGAGCGTCGACAGTCTTCTGGGTCGGCTGCAGGATGTCGATCAGGCGCTTATGAGTGCGCATTTCGAACTGCTCGCGGCTGTCCTTGTGCTTGTGCGGGGAACGAAGGATCGTGACGATCTCCTTCTCCGTGGGCAGCGGGATCGGGCCGGAGACGCGGCTGCCGGTGCGCTTCGCGGTTTCCACGATGCGGGCGGCGGACTGGTCGATGACGTTGTGCTCATAAGCCTTGAGCTTGATGCGGATCTTCTGGTTAGCCATAGGTGCCATCCTCCTTGTTTTGGTGGTCTGCACACGCATTCGGGTGTGTGCATAACCCCTTTTGAGCGGCGTTTCACCGCCGCACGTCGGATCATTCCGACTGGTCCCCGGAAGTTACCGGCGAGGGGGCCGCAATCTTCCGGTTCATTCCTGAAGCGTATCTGAGCTTTTGCGGCACGCAGAAGCCGCAATGACCCATTCACGCATTCCAGAACATTATAAACGATAACCCCCCGTATATTCAAGGCTTCTTTGGGCGTCTACGCGAAAGTTCCGGTTAATTTTCAAAGAAACAATGACAAACCGCGCCGCGCCGCCGCAGAAAATTTTTCAAGAGATTCGTTTTTCGGCCAAAATGTTCAAAAGAGGGCTTTATTTTTTGTCCGAAAGCAGTTATAATAGTCATTACAGTAAGGACAATGTTTCAAAACGCTTAATTAAGCATGGCACGCGCCCGCTCCGCCCGCGAGGTCAGGGGCCCGGCGCGCGGCAGACAGGCGCACTCCCAAAGCCGGCTGCAGCAGCCTTATTTAATTAGGAAGAAAGAGACACAAGTCTGGCTGAAACGAGTGCGAGCAGGCCCGGGCCAACGGCCTGCAATATGAAGAAGGAAGTGACTGTTATGGCCTATACGGCATACCGGACCATCGGCATGGTCGTCTCCCTGCTCTCAGTCGGCGGCTTCGGGCTCACAGCGTTCTTGGCAAAGTTCGCGGGCTACTATGAAAACGTCCTCTTTGCCAACATCGCCAAGTACAAAGGCTACCTCGGCACCGGGGCGATCGCCGCCTGCACCATCGCGTTCATCATCTGCATCATTGGCTTCCTCGTAGGCATCGTCATCATGCTCTATGGTTCGAACGCCAAGGCGCGACGCTTCATCATCAAGCGCAACCTTACCCGCAACTGGCAGTTCTACATCATGCTGGCGCTGCCCATCGCCTTCTACATCGTCATGTGCTACATGCCGCTCTACGGCGTGCAGCTCGCCTTCAAGGATTACCGCCCCATGCGCGGCATCACCGGCTCCCCCTGGGCGGATCCCTGGTTCAAATGGTTTGAGAAGTATTTCTCCTCTCCCTATTTCTTCCGCACCGTGAAGAACACCCTCGTCATCAGCCTGTACTCCCTCTTCTGGGGCTTCCCGCTCCCGATCCTGCTGGCCCTGATGATCAACGAGGTCTCCAACGTTCCTTACAAGAAGGTCGTTCAGAACATCACCTACGCCCCGCACTTCCTCTCCACCGTCGTTCTCGTCGGTCTGATCAAGTCCTTCACCCACACCGACTACGGCATCGTGAACATCTTCATCCGCTCTATCGGCGGCACGCCGCAGAACTGGATGCAGAACGCAGGAATGTTCCGCTTCCTATACGTCTTCTCCGGCGTATGGCAGAACGCAGGCTGGGATTCCATCATCTACATCGCCGCCCTCGCCGGCGTCGACCCGCAGCTGCATGAATCCGCCTACATCGACGGCGCCAACCGCTTCCAGTGCATGTGGCATATCAACATCCCGTCCATCATGCCCACCATCGTCATCCTGCTGATCATGAACTCCGGCCACATCCTCTCGGTCGGCTTCGAAAAGGTATGGCTGATGCAGAACTCTCTGAACACAGAGGTTTCCCACATCATCTCCACCTACGCCTATCAGATCGGTATAGAGAGCGCGCAGTACGAGTTGTCGACAACGATCTCGCTGTTCAACTCCATCGTCAACTGCATCATGCTCGTTCTGGTCAACACCATCGCCCGCAAAGTCGGCGATACCAGTCTTTGGTAAGAAGGAGGCGCACGAATTATGCATAACATCGGAGCAGTCCCCAAGAAGCGCGCCGTGCGCAACTCCCGCAAGACAAAGGTGGACGTCATCTTTGATATCACCAACGTCGTCCTGCTGGGCATTATCACCCTGATCATCCTCTATCCCCTCTGGTACTGCATCATCGCGTCCTTCTCCAACCCGCTGAAGGTCGCCGCCGGCTCGGTCTATATCGTTCCGGTAGAGATGACGCTGGAAAACTACAAGGAAGTCTTCAAAAACGAAGGCATCATGCGCGGCTACGGCAACTCGCTGATCCTCTTGGTCATCGGCGTCATCATCTGCCTGTACATGACCGTCAGCTGTGCCTATCCGCTCTCCAGGCGCGACGTCTGGGGCCGCGGCTTCCTGATGAAGGCCATCACCTTCACCATGTTCTTCTCCGGCGGTATGATCCCGAACTTCCTGCTCGTTTCCAAGACCCTCGGTCTGCAGAACAGCTGGTGGTCCTTGTGGCTTACGGGCGCATTGAGCGCATATAATATGATCATCATGCGCACGTTCTTTGCCACGTCCATCCCCTACGAGATTCAGGAAGCGGCGACGATCGACGGCTGCTCGCCCTACGGCACGCTGCTGCACGTCATCCTGCCGCTCTCCGGCCCCATCCTCGCTGTCGTCGGCCTGTATTACGGCGTGGGCATCTGGAACTCCTACTTCAACGCCCTGCTCTACATCACCGACCGCACCAAGTGGCCGCTGCAGCTCTATCTGCGCGAAGTTCTCGTTTCCAACTCCAACCAGAACCTGATGGATATGTCCGCCGACGAAATGGCCCGCCAGGCCATGCGCGCGGAGACCATCAAGTACTCCGTCATCATCCTCTCCTCCATCCCCATGCTCATCGCCTATCCGTTCGTGCAGCGCTTCTTCGTCAAGGGCGTCATGATCGGCTCGGTCAAGGGCTAAGAAGCAGGAGGAGCGCGCCATGTATCCGTTTTCTGTCGGCGTGATGATCAGCAACTATCTGCTCCCCTTTGAAGAAGCTGTAGAGAGGGCCGCAAGGCTCTCTCTCGACGGCATCCAGCTCGCCGGCACGCGCGACGAATTCTACCCGGACAGGGTGGACGCCGCCAAGCGCCGTTGGCTCAAGGAGCTGCTCGCCGACAAGGGGCTCGCGCTCAGCGCGGTCTGCGGCGAACAGATGCTGGGCTTTTTCAACCCGGAGACGAACCCGCAGCTGATCGAAAACAGCAAAAAGATCCTCGATATGGCCAAGGAGCTCGGCTGTGACATCGTCACGACCCACATCGGCGTCGTCCCGGAGGACACGGCCTGCGAACGCTTCCATATCATGCAGGACGCCTGCGGCGAACTGGCGCGTTATGCGGATTCCATGGGCTCCCATTTCGCCATCGAGACCGGCCCGGAAACAGCCGACACGCTGAAGGTGTTTCTGGACAGCCTCGGCTCCCGGGGAGTGAGCGTGAACCTCGACCCGGGCAATCTGGTCATGTGCGCAGGAGACGACGCCGTACAGGCCGTGCACACGCTCAAGGAGTATATCGTGCACACCCACGCCAAGGACGGCCGCCAGCTGCACAAGGAAGACCTGCACCATCTCTACGCCACCGCGCAGGCCGAGCAGTATCACGGCCGGTATATCGAGGAGACGCGTCTGGGCGAAGGCCATGTGCGCTATCCGGAATACCTGCGCGCGCTGAGCCAGATCGGCTACACGGGCTTTCTGACCATCGAGCGCGAATGCTCCGACGCCCCCGCCGAGGACATCGCCTACGGCGCGGGCTATCTGCGGGCGCTGATCGGCGCAGGCTGCTGAGCCGCCCGCCCAACCAACCATCGTTTCCCCTTTTCCCGCGAGTCTGACCCTCGCGGAGAATAAAAAATAATACAGGAGGTTTCACCATGAAGAAGATCGTTTCTCTGCTCGTCGCTCTCATGATGGTGCTCTCCGGCGTGGCTTTCGGCGCTGCCGAACCGATGCCGCAGCATTATGAGAACTACCCGATCTGCGAACCCGGCACTCTCACGCTGAACTTCACCTCCGTTCAGACCCCTGTCCAGAATGAATACAATTCTGGCATCTGGGTCATGAACCATCTGGAAGAGAAGACCGGCATCCATATCGACTGGACCAACGTCCCCTCCGATATGCGTTCCGAAAAGCTCAACCTCATGCTGGCCACTCTGGACCTGCCGGACGCCCTCTTCAAGATGAGCGTTTCCAACACCCAGCAGGCTCAGTACGGCTCTGAGGGCGCTTTCATCGACCTCAAGCAGTACAAGGACATCATGCCGAACCTCTGGTATTGGTATGAGGACGCTGAAGAAGTCGGCCAGGTCGCCTATCCGACCGCCCGCGACGCCATGATGCAGGCTGACGGCTGCATGTACGGCACTCCGTACCTGCTGACCGGTTATGCCATCCGCATGGGCACCCGCCTCTACGGCAACACCGACGTCTTCGAGAAGCTCGGCATCGACGGCCTGCCCACCACCCTGGACGGCCTGTATGAGTATCTCGTAGCCTGCAAGGGCCTGGACTACAACGGAAACGGCATCGCCGACGAGATCCCGCTGTCCATGCAGGGCTCTTCCGACCAGGGCGACGCTCTGGACACCATCCTGTTCGGCTCCTTCGGCCTGCGTAACGTCGGCTCCTCCTTCTCCTATGTGGATCTCGATCCCAACGGCGAAGGCATGCGCTTCATCCGCACTTCCGACGATTACAAGGAGTACATCAAGTACACCGCGAAGCTGTATCAGGAAGGCCTCATCGACACCGACCTGTTCACCACCGACTTCGCCGGCCTGATCGCCAAGTGCCAGGAAGGCCGCGCGCTGAACTATCTGTTCGTGAACAACAGCCCGGTGGCCGGCTCCGAATATGAGCAGTACACCAAGGGTATGGCTCAGCCCTTCGCCGGCGAGTACAACCTCTGGACCAACTACTCCATGCCCGCCTCCTCCTCCGGCGCGTTCGTCATCACCTTCATGAACGAGCATCCGGAAGAGTCCGCCAAGTGGGTCGACTACCTCTATTCTGAGGACGGCATCCTCTCCTACTTCCTGGGCATCCAGGGCGAGAACGCCGAGGATACCGAAGGCACCTGGTACTATGACGAAGAGACCGGCGCCTATGACTACACCAACTGGATCCTGAACGATCCCAACGGCACCAACTTCGAGCAGATGCTCGCTCCTTATGTCGTGTGGCAGGGCGGCGGCAACCCCTCCGTTGCTACCAACGAATGCTTCAAGGGCGGCGAGACCTGGCCGTGCTCCCTCGAATCTGCGGCTGGCCTGATCAACTACGTGCCTGAAGACGTCTGGGCTCCCTTCACCTTCGCTTCCGAGATCTCCAGCGAGATCTCCCGTCTGCATGCCGACTTCTCCACTTACTATCGTGAGTGGCGCGCTCAGTTCTGGGCCGGCACCAAGGACATCGACGCCGACTGGGATGCTTATGTTGAAGGCTTCAACGCTCTGGGCGTTGACGAATACATGGGCTACTACACCGAGAAGGCCATCGAAATGGGCAAGATCGCTGGCTAATTGCAAACCTCTTCTGGTCAGAGAAACTGGGGCGGCCTTCGGGCTGCCCCTTTTCTATGCCCTCGATTCGGGCGAAGTTCGCACTGTTGCCAAATTTATTTCATATGCTTGCTGTTGCGGTTCGGCCGCCGGAGCGTTATAATAGTCAGGAAATACTATTGCTTATGATCCGGGAGGGACGACCATGCCCAAGACGGCGCTCAAAAAGGAACATCTCAAGGATTTCTTTTCTTATCATAAATGGATCTATCTGCTTTTAGCCGTGTGCGTCTGGATGCTCGCAGACGTGCTCTATTCCGCCACGGAATACAAAGTGCCCAACAACAAACAGGTCTATTTTCAGGTCGTTTCTCCCTATGTGGAATTGGAAGGCGGCCTGATGGCGCTGGAGAGCGAGGCGCTCGCCGTCGGCCGGGAATTTGACCCCACGCTCGAGGAGGTCATCTTCCAGCGCATCGCCTATGACCCGGACAACGACACCGACGGCTACGGCGGCCAGCAGTACATGCTCATGGTCGGCGTAGGCGAGGGCGACATCTACATCCTGCCCGAAGAGCCGATGCACGTTCTGGTCAACGAGGGCTATCTGCTGCCGCTGGAAGGCTATATCGAAGAGGGCCTGCTCGACCCGGGCGATGTGGACCTCTCCCATGTCATCTTCGGCGAATCCGAGGAGCTGGAGGAATACGACCCGAACGCCAAGCATGTCTATGCCATCCCGCTGACGAACCTGAACCGCATGCTGGAGCCGGATATCAACGTGGACAACCGCAAGATGTACATGGTGCTCATGGGCTTCTCCGAAAACCCGGAGACCAGCGTCTATGTGATGGACTATGTCATCGAGCAGCTCACCGCGCCCCTGCCGGATTGGGTCGCGCCGCTGCCCACGCCACTGCCGGACGGCCAGAACGCCTTTGACAACGTGCTGCAGGACGCCGGCTTTGCGACCCCCGCGCCCACCGCGACCCCGGCCCCCACGGCCGCTCCCGCGAACTGACCCTACGCAAACATATACAAAAAACCTCCCGGCGACGCATGTCGCCGGGAGGTTTTTTTCATATACCAATGCTCATTGCGCGCCAAGGTCTCCTACGCCCGTGTTCGCGCGCCCGATACTGCGGAAATACTCCGCCTTGTCGGGCTCGTCCTGCAGCTGATACAGCCGGATGAGCGCCTCGTAGGGCTCCACAGAGGCGGGCTGCAGCTGCGTACACATATAGTACGCGTCCGCCGCCTTGTCGTATTCGCCGATCTGCTGCTGCGTCTTGCCCACCAGCAGGGCCGTGTCATAGTCCTGCGGGTCAAGGCTCAGCGCCCGGTAATAGGCCTCTGCGGCGCGCTTGACCTGATTGTTCGCCAGCGCGCTGTCGCCCAGCCCACGATACGCATCCGCATCGGAGCTGAGGTTGAAGCCCGCGAGGAACATCTGCCCGGAGCTCGTGGCAAAGAGCCACACCGCCACAAACAGACAAGCCGCAAAGGCGATGGAAAACAGGATCGTGCGCACGCGGCTGTTCACATAGGCGTCGTCGATGGAATCGTCCTCCTGCCTGCGCGGCTTTTTCGGGCGCATGAAGAAGATATCGCGCGGCTCCTCCTCTTCATATTCATCCTCAAGCTCCGGCTCATCCGGCTGCTCCTCGGGCAGGATGATCCGCTCCGGCACATGCGTGTCCCGCTTTCTGCGGGCGATCACGGGCTTGCGCGCGGGCATTTCCTCCGTGCCGGAAGAGGTGATGACCGTGTTCTCTTCCTTCGCCTTCTGCCACGGGAAGACGATTTTTTTCCTCTCGCGCGGCTCCGGCTCGTCCGGCTCCTCGTCCGCCCCGGCCCAGAGATCCTCCGGCGGGAGCGGGGGCTGCGCCTGTCGCGGCGGCTCGTTCCACCAGTTCTCTTCCTCAGTCTGGGCGGGCTCTTCTTCTTCAAACCGAGGCTGCACGGCCTCGACGGCGGGCTCGCGCCGCGCAAAGTAAGGCTCTTCTTCCTCAAACAGGGGCTGCACGGCCTCAGCTGCGGGCTCACGCCGCGCAAAATAAGGCTCCTCTTCAAGCAAGGGCTGCGCTGCTTCAGCCGCGGGCTGTTCCGCTTCCCCGGCAGGCTGATCGGGCCGGGCGGGCTGCTCCGCAGGCGCGGGTGCGGGCTGCGGGCGCTCCTCTGTGCGCCCCGGCTGCGCGGGGTTTTCCATCAGCGGCTGGATCGTGCGGCCTCCCGGCGCGCGCGCGTGCCTGACCGGCTGCGGCGCAGGCTTATCTTCGGCGGGCTCGCAGGAAGCAGGCGTCTCCGCCGCTGCGGCAGCGGGCTGCGCAGTCTCGGCAGGCTGCTGGGAGGGCACGCTCTTTTCGGCGTTTTCCGGCGGCGCGTCGGCCTCTGCAATGAAGAGCTTTTTCCCGCAAAAGGCACAGAATTTCGCGCCCTCCGGGTTTCGCTTTCCGCATTCGGTGCAATACAAAACGTGTCACCTCTCTCTGACAAGAGCCTGCGGCCGCCGGGGAAAACGTCCGGCTCAGCCTTCCAGCCTCTTCATGGATTCATAGTACGGGTCTCCCGCAAATTCGCGCTCGCCGGCCAGCGAACCGCCCAGCGCCTCGATCGCGTCGCGGATCTCGATGTAATCGAGATAATTCAGGTCGATCAGCTCGCTCGCCTTGGTCAGCGGCTCGATGGCGCGGGGGTCGCCCAGCTTGGCCAGATAGGACGCATGCAGCGCCCTGTGCTCGGCGTCGCGCAGGAAACGGGATACCGTTTCTTCATATACGCGCTCGATCCCCTTAAAGTTGCATAAAAGATCCAAAAAAGTATCGGCGGCTTCGTCGGAGGCGCCCTCGAGCGCTTCGACCATCCTGTCCACCGGCTCCATGCCGAGGTTGCGCAGCAGATCTGCCGCCGCGTCGGCGAGGTCGTCCTCGGCCGTTCGCGCGCGCACGAGCGCCACACACAGGTCCATCGGCTCGCTGCTGTCCAGCTCCACCAGCAGGTTCACCGCCGTGACGCGCAGGCTCACGGGGGCCTGTTCGTCAGCAGCCAGCTCCATCAGCGGCGCGACGGCGATTTCACCAAGGTCCGTCAGCCTTTCCAGAAGCAGATCCGGCATGGCGACCTGCTCGGCCTCGTATTCGCGCAGCATCTCGACGAGCCGGGCGGGGTCGTCCCACTGAGCGAAGTACATCGCCGGGGCGACGCCGTCGAGCCAGTGCGCGGGGGTGTTGATAAAGCGCATGTACAGTTCGGGCATCTGCTCCTCGAGCACCTCCGGCTTCTTTCCGGCCTTGAGCTGCTCGCGCACCCATGTTTCGGCATATTTTGCAAAGCGCGCGTCAAAATCGATCGGCTTGCTCATCGTCTTTTTGCCTCCTTTATGTTCAGCGGCCTTGGATCTCGTCGATCAGCCTGGCCAGATCCGCCTCGGAGAAGCGGTGTTTTTTATTGCAGAAATGGCAGCCTGCGACGGCGCCGTGCTGTTCGTTAATGATGCTCTGCAGCTCCTCCACGCCCAGCGAGATCAGCGCCTTTTCCACGCGCTCGCGGCTGCAGTCGCACTGATAGGCCGGGTGGCTGCGCTCGAGCTCGACCGGCTGCAGATGCCCGATGAGCTGCTGCACAGTTCCGTCCGGGCCGGAGATGGCCAGCTCGCCCGCCACGCCCGCGAGCATGCCCGCAGAGAGCTCCACGCTCTGTATGGCGGCCTCGCTCGCTCCGGGGAGCATCTGCACCAGAATGCCGCCGGCCGTTTCCACGCCGTTTTCGCCCATATGCACGCCCAGCGCCAGCAAAGAGGGCGTCTGCTCGGAATAAGCCATGTAGGCGCAGAGATCCTCGGCGATCTCGCCGCTGACCAGCTCCACCTGCCCCACATAGGGCTCCTTCATGCCCGTGTCCTTCACGACCGTCAGCGTGCCCTCGCGGCCCACGGCCTCGCCCACGCTCGCGCCCTCGGCAAAGGGCTTGTCGACATAGCCTTTTACAAAGCCGCCGGGCATGCCCACCGCCACCAGCGCGCCCAGCTCGCCGCCGCCCTTGATCGTCAGCGTAACGGAGCAGCGCTCGCCCTTGAGCATATCGCCCATGATGGCCGCGCCCGTGAGCAGTCGGCCCAGCGCGATCGAAGAAAGATCCGACAGGCGATGCACGCGCCTCGCCTCGCTCACCAGCCGGGTCGAGTCGATCAGCACCGCGCGCGCCTGCCCTTCCAGCAGGCTGAAATGGATCAGCGTATCCTGATTGCGAAGGATGTTTGTCATACTATATTTCTCCTTACCATATGGCTATGCCGTTTTCAGGGCCTTTTTGCGGTGAAATGGATGCGCTGCGCGCCCTCTGCCGGGGGCTCGAACGTCATATCGCCCCAGACGCGGACGTCTTCAAACCCGGCCTGTTCCAGCAGGGCGACGATCTCCTGCGCCGTGCGCCCGCGCTGCACATGTACCTCTTCCATGCGCCGGTACAGCCCGCTCTCCTCCTGCACAAAGAGGGAGACCTCCATCGTCAGGCAGGCGCTTGCCTCGTCGAAGGAATTGCGCCAGATAGCCGCGACGTCGTCGCGCTCGTCGCAGAAGACCTGCCCGCCCATCTGCCGCAGCTTTTCCAGACTGGAAACATCAAAGGCGAGCACGCCCCCGCAACGCAAAGCGGCGAAGGCATGCTGCGCAAAGGCGAGCATACCCTCGTCGTCTGTGAGATAATTGGCGCCGTCGCAGCAGGCGATGATGGCGTCCACCCGCCGCGGCGCCTCCAGCGCGCGCATATCCTGCCGCACCAAAGGCACCCGCGCGCCGCTTTTTCGCAGGCGCAGCGCCGCCGCCTCGAGCATTTCCTCGCTCAGGTCGGCCGCCGTCAGCTTAAAGCCCCAGCGGGCCAGCTGCGCCGTGAGCGCGCCCGTGCCGCAGGCGCATTCAAACACGCTGGCCGGGCGCTTGCCGTATCGTTCGATCAGCGCGATGTAATATCGCGCCCAGGCCGCATAATCGACGTCGTCCATCAGCCGGTCATACAGCCCTGCAAGGCTCGTGTACATATAGGGTCTGTTATTCCTCTCTCGGCGCGGGGCTTTTGCCGGCCACCAGCGCGCCGATCAGGCCGTTTTCTCTGGCCGTGAGCGCGCCCCAGCCGCCCGCGAGCAGCTTTGGCATCAGCCCGAGCCGCTGCGCCGCTTCGTATTTTCCGCGCTCGCGCGGCGTGATCTCCGGGATGTTTTCCTTCATGCCGCCTGTGCCTCCTTTCCTCTGCCCTGACAGAGATAGAGGATGCCCTGCGGAAGGAAAATTTATCACTTCATGGATTCGATCTCCTTGCGGATCTCGTCCTCGTCGGCCTCGTCGGCGAAGTCCAGCGCCGGGTCTCTCAGGCCCTGGCCCACCTTCGCGCCTTCGATGCGCGGGTTGAGGTATTTATCGAAGCAGGAGTTGGCATAGGAAGCGTAGACAAGGCCGTTGAAGGAGAAGCCGATGAGCAGCATCCACAAAATAACGACGGCCATGACGATCACATTGGGGATGAGCAGCAGCAGCGCGATGGGCAGCACGACCGTCATCGCCAGGAACAGCACCGACCAGGGCAGGCGCGCCACGGCGATCAGCGCGCAGTTGCGCACGATGTCCTTGAATTTCATTTCGTAGCTCACGATCATGGGATAGGCGATCATGTTCATCATCCACCACACGGCCACGATCAGCACCGCAAAGACCTGCGGCACGAGGAAGAGCATGTTCGTCTGCGCCATCGCGCCGTAGTACGTCCAGCAGATGAACAGAAGATACAGGCTCACGCCGTTGATCAGGCCGTAGAGCGCGCCCTGCTTCCAGTTGAGCTTGATCGAATCCTTAAAGTCGGAGATCATGAAGGAATGCTGGTCGCGCGCCCAGTTGCGCAGGCAGTACATCTGGCCGGAAGAGCCGATGCCCGCCAGCACAAGGCAGGGGATCATGCCGATGAGGAAGGAGGAGAGATAGCCGTCGCTGACAAAGCCCGTGATGGAGCCGGTCTGGGCGGCGTAATTGCCCAGCACCTGATAGTTGAGCAGCAGCCAGAAGAACATGGGGATGCAGAACACGTCGTAGATCAGGTTCAGGCCGATCATCTTGCTCAGCTGCCCGCGCAGCGCCGTGAAGAACAGCTCCAGCCGGTTCTTCGGCAGCTGCTCCGGCGTGAAGTCGGCCTTGCCGGCCTTGCCGTAGAAATAGGTGTTAAAGAGTCCAGACATTTTCGTTTGCCTCCTGCAATATCTTTTCGAACAGGCTCAGCCCGTATACAAGGCTCTCCTCGTCGAAGTCAAACCGATCGGAATGCAGCGGATGCGTATCGCCGACCCCGCAGAACACGAACGCCCCCGGGCGTTCTTTTTGGTATTCGGAGAAATCCTCTCCTACGGACACGGGCGCAAAGTCCACTGCGTCCTCTCCGGCGGCCGCACGCACGCGCGCGACGGCCCGGGCGTCGTTCACGACAGGGGGGAAGCGCGTGATCACGTCCATCTGCGAGCGCGTCCCGTAGAGCCTGTCCGCCCCTTCGAACGCCTCCCGCGCCGTGCGCAGCACCGTTTCCATGTTTTCGTCGGAAAAGGCGCGCGCCGTGCATTCGAGCTTCACCTGCGCGGCGAGGATGTTGCGCATCGTGCCGCCGCTGATCTTGCCGACGGTAAAGACGACCGGCTGCGCCGCGTCCACCGTGCGCATCAGCGCGCCCTGCAGGCTCAGCACGGCCTGCGCCGCCGCCGCGATGCAGTCGGCTCCCGTATGGGGCGCCGCGCCGTGTACGCTCACGCCCTCCACGGTCACATCGACCGTGCCGACGCCGCTCATCACCGAGCCCTGCGCCACGCCGTATTTCCCCTGCGGGATGCCCGGCCAGAGGTGCAGCCCGTAGACCTCGTCCACATGCGGCTCCTCCAGAAGGCCCGCGTCGATCATGCGCCGCGCGCCGCCGATGTTTTCCTCCGCCGGCTGAAAGATGAGCGTCACATCGCGCCGCAGCTGCGGGCGCATGGGACCGAGCAACCTTGCCAGCCCCAGCAGCACCGCCATGTGGCCGTCATGCCCGCAGGCGTGCATCGCGCCGCGATGCTCCGAGGCGAAGGGCAGGCCCGTCTTTTCTTCCACGGGCAGCGCGTCCATGTCCGCCCGAAAGGCGACCGCCCCCGCGCCGGGGAGAGGATCGCCCGCGCGATAGACCGCCTTGAGCCCGCCCGCACAGTCCGTCAGGCTGTCCGGCGCGGTCTCCCGCAGCGCCTCGCGCACATAGGCCAGCGTCTTGGGCAGCTCGCGCCCGATCTCGGGGATCCTGTGCAGCGCGCGCCTGTCCCGGCGCATGCGCTCTGTCTGCCCTGCGGCTCCCGGCGTTCGCATCGCAAGCTCCCTCCTTCGGAAAGTTCCTTCTTCTTATCATACCATAACGCCGCCCAACTCACAATCATTTTTCATGCGCCTTGCGCTTTACGCCGCTTTTTTTCACACGCATGTCAAAGTTCCTGCGGTCGGGCGGCGGCGGGCAGGCGGTATTATTTGTCTTGGAAGGCGGCGAGCTTGCGGAACAGATCGCCGAAGATCTTGTTTCTGTCGAGCTGATCGCACACGAGAAACATGGGCCTGTCTGCGCTGCGGCTCCAGTTGCCCTCGGCGGAGAGGATCGGCCTGTGCTCCGCGATCACGCGCACGGTCTCGGGCTGCACAAGGCGCGCCACGGCGCTCAGATCCCAGATCACGCGGGAGCCGCCGGGCACGTTCACGCCCACATCATACAGCAGGCGGATCAGAGCGTCGCAAAGGCTGTTTTTCCCGCCGATCCAGCGCTCCAGCTCCGGAATGGTC
>JAUMYC010000035.1:14418-15993 GCA_030528845.1 Eubacteriales bacterium | reverse complement strand
GATGGCGTTCCCCATGGCCATCTCCGCCACGGCCGACGGTGCGCAGGTCGAAACTGTACCGATGCGTTATGTCATCCCCGGCAGCGCTCCCGGCGTTGAAGGGCAGGCAGAAATCGTCTTTGCTGCAGTCAACGAAAAGCTGCAGGCCGACGGCGTCGGCATCGAATTCCAGCTGACCACCATTCCGTGGGATGCATGGGATCAGAAGACCAGCCTGATGCTCGCTACCGGCGAACCTTTTGATCTGCTGCACGTCATGGAAGACCAGAAGGGCTTTGCCAATTATGTCGGTCAGGAAGCTCTGCTGCCCCTGACTGAGCTGATCGAGACCTACGGCCAGAACATCAAGAAGGTCATTCCGGACTGGATGTGGGACGGCGCCAAGGTCGGCGGCGAGATCTACGCGGTTCCGGCCTATTGGACCGAGAACACCACCGCGACCGAGGGACTGACGATCCGTACAGACTGGCTCGAGGAATACGGCATCGCCACCCCCGAAACCGCTGAAGAACTCTTCGACGCGATCGGCGTCTTCCAGGAGAATTGGACCGGCGACGGCACGCCCTATTTCATCCAGCTCTATGCGGAGCCGGCCCGTTACCTCTATCGCACCTTCGATACCTATCCCTTCACCCTGATCGAACAGCTCATCTGCGTCCGTCAGGACGGCACTGTTGAAGCTTGGATCGATACCGAAGAATTCAAGATGGAAGCCGAGTTTGCCCGCAAGTCCTTTGAGGCCGGCTATGTGAACCCGGATATCCTCTCCGTTCCCAGCGAATGGCGCGGCAACGAAGCCGACATGGGCCGCTATCTCTACCGCGACGGCAACGGCCTGCACACCTCCCTCTGGCTTGAGCAGAACGGCATCGAGGAAGACGTCATCGTCCTCGCTCCGGAAAAGCCCTCCTTCCGCGATATGGGCTTCCGCAATGACAACGTCGTTCCGGCTTCCAGCGAAAACCCCGAAGCTGCCGTAAAGTTCCTCGACTGGATCTATGCCAATCAGGAGAACTACGATCTGTTCATCTACGGCATCGAAGGCACCCACTATAACCTCCCCGAGGACGCCGTCGGTCTGGAGCGTGAGATCCTGCTCAACGAAGAAGGCAGCTCTCTCTACACCTTCCACACCTGGATGATCGGTAACCTGCAGTACACCCGCGCCGGTCTGGGCGACCATCCCACCCGCATCGCGATCCAGGACGTCTATGACGCCGACGCCGTGAACTCCGTGACCGTGGGCTTCCAGTTTGACGCGACCGACGTTTCCGTCGAATACGCCAACTGTCTGGCCGAGGTCAAGAGCTCTCTCTATCCGATGAAGGTCGGTATCCAGAGCTATGAAGAGGGCATCGAAGCTGCCCGCTCCAACTTCGCCGCTGCCGGCATCGACGCCGTCATCGAAGAGTACGAGCGCCAGCTCACCGAGTGGCTCGCCTCCAAGTGATCTTTCGTATAACTGTCATTTCAGAACAACCTCTATAGAATAACCTCTGCGCGCGGCCCGGCGGATATATCCCGGCCGCGCGCCCAAAAAAATCGACTTCCCGTCGCGGACGCCAACCTAGCCCC
>JAUMYC010000035.1:0-14408 GCA_030528845.1 Eubacteriales bacterium | reverse complement strand
GCCCGCCACCAAGTGATCTTTCTTATAACTGTAATTACTGAACACCCACAATAGAAAACCCTCGGCGCGCGGCCGGGCGGATAGCGCCGGCCCGCGCGCCATAAAAAAGAGCATGCAGCAGCGGAAGGAGAAGGAACGTGGAACTGTATAAAGATGCAAAACGGCCTGTTGAGGAGCGCGTGGAAGATCTCCTCTCGCGCATGACGCTTCGGGAGAAGATCGGCCAGCTGAGCATGCGCCTGTTCGGCTGGAAATGTTATGAGAAGAAGGACGGGGAATATGAGCTGACCGACGTTCTGAAGGACGAGGTCGAGCGCTGCGAAGGCCTGGGAGGGCTGTACGGTCTCTTCCGGGCAGATCCCTGGTCCGGCGTGAAGCTGGATATCGGCATCCCGATGGAAAAGAGCGCGAAGGTATCGAACATGCTGCAGAGATATGTGATCGAGCATTCGCGGCTGGGCATCCCCGTGCTCCTTGCGGAGGAATGCCCTCACGGTCTGCAGGGGTTGGACGGCGTCGTTTATCCCACCAACATCGGCGCGGCCTGTTCGTTTGACCCGGCAGCACGGGCGGAGAACTATCGGCATACCGCCGTTGAACTGCGCGCGCGAGGCGCGCATATGGCGCTCGTTTCCACTTTGGACATGCTCATCGACCCGCGCTGGGGCCGGAGCGAAGAATGCTACGGCGAAGACCCGTATATGGCCTCCCGCATGACGGAGGAGATTGTCCGCTCCATGCAGGGAGACGACCTTACACAGGCCGGCAACGTCGCGGTGCAGCTCAAGCATTATGCCTGTCAAGGCGCGGCTGTCGGTGGGCACAACGGTTACATCGCCAACATTGGCGAACGCGAGATGCGCGAGATCCATCTCCCGGCGGCGCGCGCTGGTGTGGAAGCGGGCGTACAGTCGTTTATGGCGACGTACACCTCCGTGGACGGCGTGCCCTGCAATGCAAGCAGGAAGATCGTGACGGACATTCTGCGCGGCGAAATGGGCTTTGACGGCTTTGTCCTTTCGGACGGCAGCGCAGTCGACAACCTCACGCGCATGACGGGCGGCCTGTTCGACAAGGGTAAAGAGCCGCACGCGAAGGCCGCAGCGCTCGCGCTGAATGCCGGCGTAGATATGGCGCTGTGGGGGCGTTCCTTCTTAGAGCTGGAGACGGCTTATGACGAAGGGCTGATCAGCGAGGAGACGGTGGACGAGGCCGTGCGCCGCATCCTGCGCGTCAAGTTCCGACTCGGTCTGTTTGAAAACCCCTATGTTGACGAAGCTCAGCCCGACAGGGTGGATTTTGCTGCGGCGCGCGCTTCCGCACTGCGGATGGCGCAGGAATCCCTCGTGCTGCTAAAAAATGAGGGAGAGATCCTTCCTCTGGATCCGAAACAGGGAACGATCGCTGTGATCGGACCGAATGTGGATTGTCTGTACAATCAGTTGGGCGATTACGTCGCGCCGCAGAAGCCGGAGGCCGGCGTCACGCCGCTGGCCGGCATTCGTGCGCTGAGCAAGGGCGCCCGCGTCGTCTATACGCGCGGCTGCGGCATCCGGGATATGTCCAAAGAAGGCTTTGCCGAGGCCGTGGAACTGGCCCAAAACGCAGATGTTGCCGTGCTCGTGCTCGGCGGCTGCTCCACGCGGGAGTTTGACACCCAGATCGACGAACACGGCGCGGTCGTGGTCGGCGGTGCGATGGAGATGAATTGCGGAGAAGGCGTGGATGTGAGCGACCTGAAGCTCGGCGGCGTGCAGATCGATCTCGTTCGGGAGATCGCCAAGACGGGCACGCCCATCGTCGCCGTGCTCGTGGAAGGCCGTCCGCATTCCGTCGAGGAGCTGCTGGAGCTCTGCCCGGCGATTTTGAATGCGTGGTATCCGGGGCAGGAGGGCGGCACGGCCATCGCGCAGGCGCTCTTTGGCGAATACAATCCCGGAGGCAAGCTTGCCTGTTCGATCGCAAAGCATGTCGGCCAACTGCCCGTGTATTACAACCGCCATTTGCCCTATCCCAGGCCGTATCTTGACAACGCCGACGAGCCGCGCTACGGCTTCGGCTACGGCTTGAGCTATACCAAGTTTGCGCTGGACGGGCTTGTGATCGACAACGTACCGAGCTGCGCACAGCTGCTCGCAGGGGAGAAAGTGAACGTGCGCGTGAACGTGCGCAATATCGGCGAGCGCGTCGGCGACGAAGTCGTGCAGATGTACATCCACGACGCCGAGGCGAGCGTAAATCAGCGCGTATGGGAGCTTAAGGGGTTCGAGCGCGTGCACCTTGCGCCCGGAGAAGCAAAGACCGTCGAGTTTACGCTGGGCGAGCGAGAGCTTTCCGTCTGGGACGTGGATATGAAGGAAACGCTTGAACCCGGAAATGTAATCGTCAAGGTGACAAACGGTGCAGATCAGACGCTGCAGGAGCAGATTGTCATCGAAGAGAAATAAGAGGATCAACGGCCTTCGGCAGCAGCATGGTGAACCAATAAAAAGCATCAGGCGCGACCGCATAACACGGTCGCGCCTGATGCTTTTTGGTGTGGAAACTACAGCGGAAGCTTGAAGATCCCCAGAGACTCAAGGATCATGAGAAGAAAGACGAGGACGAGCAGCCCGACCGTGATGTAGATGATCACGTTGAGCTGGCCGACGCTCAGCTGCACCTTGTCATACCATTGTTCTTTCTTGTTCTTGACAGCCGCCGAGATCGGGTCGAGCGCCTTCTCGCGCTTTTCGAGCTCCTTTTCCTTGCTGCGCAGTTCCTTTTCACGCTTGGCCAATTCTTTCTCTGTCATGGTGATCACTTCTTGGCAATGTACTTGCGGATATCCAGAGCGACGGCCAGAACGATGACAAGGCCCTGCACGACGTAGTTGTAGTACGGGTTGATGCCGAGGAACTGGGTGATGATCTTGAGCAGCTCGAACACCAGCACGCCGATGAGGATGCCGGGCACGGTACCGATACCGCCGGTGGTGGAAACGCCGCCGATGGTGCAGCCCGCGATGGCTTCCAGTTCGTAGCCCTGGCCGAGAGACGCGGAAGCGCCGCCGGACTTGGCCGCCAGCAGATAACCGGCGATGGCGTACATGACGCCCGCGGTGATGTAGATGCGCATCAGAGTGCGGGTGGTGTTCACGCCGGAGACTTCCGCTGCGACTTCGTTGCCGCCGATGGCGTACATATACTTGCCGAAGCGGGTCTTGTTATAAATGACCCAGAATATGATGCCGAACACCAGTGCGACAAAGAGCAGATAGGGGAGATGGAACCCGGGCGGGTTGCCGATGCGGCCGTTGATCAGCTGTGTGTAGATCCTCTGGAAGCCGCCGATGGGCTGAGCATCGGAAATGACCAGAGAGATGCCGTAGATGATGGTCTGCGTGCCCAGAGTCGCGATGAAGGGCGGCACGTGCAGCTTGGTGACGATCAGGCCGTTGAGGAAGCCCCAGAGCAGGCCGATCGCGACGACGATCAGCAGCACCAGGAAGATGTTCATTTCCGGTACGTCCTTCCAGAGGCGGCCGGTGTAGTCGCCGCGCTGGCAGAGGATGCCGGCGATGACGGCGGCAAAGCCCACCTGACGGCCGGCGGAGAGGTCGGTGCCCTTGGTGATCAGACAGCCGGACACGCCCAGAGCGATCAGGAAGCGCACGGCCGTGTTGCTGATCAGGTTGCTCAGGTTGGCCCAGGAGAAGAAGTTATCCTTGAAAATGCCCACGATGATCGCGGCGATCAGGAGCAGGAATACGATGGGGTTGCGGGTGATGAGCCGCAGGAATCTATAGCCGAAACTCTCTTTCTTGACTTCCATATTTCGATCCTCCTCGTTTATTCAAATTGCGTCGCGTAGGCCATGATGTTTTCCTGCGTCGCATCCTTGCCCTCGACAAATCCTGTAAGACGGCCGTCGCACATGACCATGATGCGGTCGGACATGCCGATGAGCTCGCTCATTTCGGAAGAGATCATGATGATGCTCTTGCCTTCCTTGGCGAGGTCGGCGATGATGCAGTAGATCTCGTATTTCGCGCCGACATCGATACCGCGGGTCGGCTCGTCCAGGATCAGCACGTCCGGATCGTTCGCCAGCCAGCGCCCGACCAGCACCTTCTGCTGGTTGCCGCCGGAGAGCGTCTTGATCTGCGTCTTGGAGGACGGCGTCTTGATGTTCATCTTGCGGACGTTTTCCTGCACCAGATTTTCGACCTTCTTGCTGTTGATCAGGAAGCCGGCCTCGAGATAATTGTTCAGAGAAGAGATCGAGATGTTGTCCGCCACGCTCAGCACGCCCATGATGCCGCTGCCGCGCCGGTCTTCCGTGAGCAGGGCGATGCCCTGATCGATCGCGGCCTTGGGGCGGTTGATCTTCAGCTCCTGTCCCTTGTAGAAGATCTGGCCCTTGCTGTGCGAGCGCATGCCGAAGATGCCTTCCATCAGCTCGGTGCGCTGTGCGCCGACCAGACCGCCCACGCCGAGGATCTCGCCCTTTCTCAGCTGGAAGCTGATGTTGCGGAAGGAGCGGGGGTTGATGGAGGTGAAATCCTTGACTTCAAACACGACCTCGCCCGGCGTGTTCTCGCGGGGAGGATAGAGGTTTGTGAGCTCTCGGCCGACCATCTGCGTGATGATCTTGTCCACAGTCAGCTCTTTGGCTTCCCATGTGCCGATGTACTTTCCGTCTCGCATGATGGTGACGTCGTCGCCGATGCGCAGGATCTCGTCCATCTTATGGGAGATATATACGATGGCGACGTTTTCGGCCTTGAGATCTTCGATGATGCGGAAGAGGGCTTCGACCTCGTTCGAGGTCAGGGAAGAGGTGGGTTCGTCCAGGATCAGCACGCGGCAGTTGGCGGAGACGGCCTTGGCGATCTCGACCGACTGCATCTGCGAGACGCTCAGCTCGCCGACCTTCTGCTTGGGATCAAAGTTCATTCGGACCTTCTTGAGCAGCTCGGCCGTGTCGGCGTACATCTTCTTGTGGTCCACGATCGGCAGGAAGCCAAAGAGCTTCTTGAGAGGATAGCGCCCCAGAAAGATATTCTCGCCGACGGTGCGCGCGGGGATGGGCTGCAGCTCCTGATGCACCATGGCGATGCCCTTGTGCAGCGCGTCCATGGGATCCTGAATGGATACGGGCTGGCCATCCATCTTGATCTGCCCCTCGTCCATCTTGTAAATGCCGAACATACACTTCATCAAAGTGGATTTTCCGGCGCCGTTTTCGCCCATCAGCGCATGCACTTTGCCCGGGCGAAGCCTGAGCTGCGCGTGGTCGAGCGCTTTTACGCCGGGGAAGGACTTGCATATACCTGTCATTTCAAGGACGTATTCGGACATACGGTGTTACTCCCCCTTTCGGTGTTCTGTCCACAGTGCCCTTCGCATGACACCCGGAGGATGCAATGCGAAAAGCACTGCTTTTCTGTCAATAGGAAGAGTGGGTGGGCATAGCCCACCCACTGATGTGTTTGGAAGGAATATCTGATCGATGGATTACTGAGCCTCGGCATAGGCCTTGTCGACCTTGACGTAGTTGACCCAGTAGTAGTTCTCGATCTCTTCGCCGTTGAGCAGCTGCACAGCAACGTCAACCGCGGCGTGAGACTGACCGATGTGGTCGTTGAGAACGGTGCCGGTCATGTCGCCGAACTTGATGGCTTCGACGGCCTCGGGCAGCGCGTCAACGCCGACGAGGTAGATGTCTTCGCCCACGATGCGGCCGGCGGTCTGGATCGCAGTCAGAGCACCCATGGCCATACCGTCGTTGTTGCAGAAGACAACTTCGACGTCATAGCCGTGCACGGCCAGAGCATTGGCGCACAGTTCCTGACCCTTGGTCTGATCCCAGTTGCCCACCTGGCTGTCCAGACATTCGACGGTCTTGCCGGCGTCGGTCAGAGCCTTGATGGAGAACTCGGTGCGATACTGGGCGTCGATGTTTTCCGGATCGCCCTGGATCATGATGTAGGAGATCTTGCCGTCGCCGTTGATGTCGCCGGCGTTCGGGGTGGCAAGGATCAGCTCGCCCTGATAGGTACCGGACTGACGGGCGTCAGCGCCGACATAGCAAACCTTCGGGTTGTTCAGGATGCCTTCGTAGGCTTCGTCAAGGGTGTTGCCCTCTTCGTCATAGGCCAGCGGCTCGCGGTTGATCAGAACCAGCGGGATGTTGTTGCTGACGGCGATGTCGATGAGGATGTCGGCGGAAGAGGTCTGGACGGGGTTGAGGATGATCACGTCCATGCCCTGGGTGACGAAGTTGTTCATCTGGTTGGTCTGCTCGGCCATGTCGTTCTTGGCATCGGCAAACACCAGTTCATACTTAACGGTATCGGTCTCGAGCGTCGCGAAATAGTCGGCGATCTCATTGCGGTACAGGGTCATGAAGTTGTCGGTGTACTGATAGATGGAAACGCCGACTTTGTAGGTCTTGACCTCTTCGGCGGACGCGAAGGTGAACAGGCCGAGGACCATTACGAGGGCCATCAGGATCGCCAGGGTTTTCTTCATGGAATCGTC
Organism: Eubacteriales bacterium; assembly: GCA_030528845.1. The sequence goes on along the minus strand of JAUMYC010000035.1, from coordinate 7,884 downwards.
TCCTTTTCGGATTATATTTTTATGCAACTCAGTTGCATAAATTACCGTTTGGATATAATTGGGTTAAATCCATGTTGCCGACAGAGCAATCATATCATCGTTCTCTGCGTTTGTCAACACCGTCGTATACTAAATATGTACGTGAACATTCGGCAGTTCAGATCAGTATGCCGTTGCAGTGATCGATCTCGTGCTGGATGATCTGCGCCGTCCAGCCGGTAAAGGTCTTGATGCGGGTCTGAAAGGCAGCCGTCTGCCATTGCACGCGGATGGACTGATAGCGCTTGCAGCGGCGCGGGCCGCCAAGGAGCGAGAGGCAGCTCTCCTGCGCCGCATAGCCGCCGGATTCCTTGAGGATCTGCGGATTGAACATCGTCATATACTCGCCCTCGTTGTCAAAAACGATGATCCTCCTGCGCACGCCGATCATATTTGCGGCCATCCCCACGCACTCGTCCTTGTGGGCGATCAGCGTTTCCAGAAGATTCTGCGCAGTAGGCAAGTCCTCGATCATTGCCTCCTCGGACGGCATGGCAAGAAAGAGCGGATCGTGTACGAGTTCTCTGACCATTCGTTTATTCCTCCATTTGCACTGCTGCGGCCCGGTCAGTCGTTCCCGGGCACGATGGGATAGAGCTGGATCATGTTGCCGCCGTCCACGGTAAGCTCCGCGCCGGTGGTGTTGCGGGCATGCGCGGCGAAGTACCACACGGCGTCGGCAATGTCGGAAAATTCTGCGATATCGCCGAGCGGCGTGTAGTTGGAGAGCGCCTCGCGGCAGTTGTTATAGTTGTTTTCCCAGCGGTCGGTCTTGATCATGCCGGGCAGAACGGCGTTCACGCGGATGTTGTATTTGCCCAGATCCAGCGCCAGCGCGCGCATCATGCCCAGCTGGCCGGATTTCGAGGCGGAATAGGCGATGCGGTCCGGGATCGCGCGGTAGGCCGTGTTGGAGTTGATGAACACGACGGAGCCGTCGCGGCGCTCCGCCATGCGCCTTGCCGCGTGCTCGACGAGGCAGTAGTTGGCGACGATGTTCGTGTTGATCACGTTCATGAAGTCCGACAGGGGATTTTGGAAGATCTGCTGGCGGATGCCGAGGTTGGCGGCGTTGAGCACGAGGCAGTCGACAGACAGGCCGCGCGCGTCTATGTCCGCAAACATTTCGCCGATGCCCCGCTCGTTAACGCTGTTGTCGGCCGAAACGAGCTCAAGCGCATAGCCGAGCACCTGCACGTTTTCGTTTTTGCTCCGGATCTTTTCGATCGCGCCGGGCAGCGCCTCGCTCCTGCGGCTGGTGATGATCACGTTCCAGCCTTCCGCGGCAAATTTCTGCGCCACGCCGAGGCCTGTGTTCACGGTCGCGCCGGTGATCAATGCTGTTTTCATATGCTTCTCCTTGATATACTCAGAAATAGAACTCTGTCTCGGGCGGGCGGATATCGGTGAGCGCGCCGGTGTAGTGGCGCAGCGTGTGTACGGAATAGGGGTGCTTGAGGCATTCCTCTTCGTTGATCTCGATGCCGAGCCCCGGCCTGTCGGGGATGGAGAGATAGCCGTTTTCGCAGTGCAGTTGCTCGTCCGTCACATCCTTGCGCCAGGTAACGTCGCTGTACATGATCTCCAGAATGGAGAAATTCGGGCAGCAGGCGGCCAGCTGCAGCGTCGCGGCGTTGGCGACCGGCCCGGAGGGGTTGTGCGGAGCGAAGGGGATGTAGTAGGTGTCGGCCATGGCGGCGATCTTTTTCAGCTCCATGATCCCTCCCGCGTGGCTGACGTCCGGCTGGATGTAGTCCGCCGCGCGCATCTCGAACAGATCCTTGAAATCCTTAAGGGTATAGAGCCGCTCGCCTGCGGAGATGGCGACGGGAGACTTGTCCCGAACGGCCTTGAGCGCCTCGAGATTGTCCGGCGGCACGGGCTCTTCAAAGAGCATGGGCTTGAACTGCTCCAGCTCCTTTGCGATCTTGATGCCCGTGGGCACGTTGAAGCGGCCGTGGCCTTCGATGAGCAGATCGACCTTGCCGCCCACGGCCTCGCGCACGGCCGCGACGCAGCGCAGCGCCGTGTCCAGATCTTCGTTGGAGATCTCCAGATAGGATTTGCCGAAGGGATCCCATTTCATCGCGGTCACGCCGCGCTCGACGGCGATCCTGGCCTTTTCGCCGAACTGCTCCGGGGTCTTCGCGCCGGAGAACCAGCCGTTGACATAGATGCGCACTTTGTCGTGTACCTTGCCGCCCAGCAGCTGATATACGGGCGCATTGAGGTACTTGCCTAAAATATCCCACAGCGCCATTTCCACCGCCGAGAGCGCGCTCATCAGCACGGCGCCGCCGCGCCAGTAGGCGTCGCGGTAGATATCATGAAAATGCTTTTCGATGGTCAGCGGGTTTTTGCCCACGAGATATTCCCGTATATGCTCCACGGCGCCCGTCAGCGCTTTTTCCTTGTATTCCAACGTGGCCTCGCCCACGCCGTTGATGCCCTCGTCGGTATATACCTTCACGAACATCCAGTTCGTGCGGAAGCAGTCCACCGCAAAGACCTTAACGTCTGTTACTTTCATATCGCTCGCTCCTTTGTCCATGGGCCGATGCGCCCGTTCAGAGGGGGATCTCCCGGAAGATCTCCGGGATGACCTTGTTTTCGCAGGGCATCTTCGCCGGGTCGATGTCGTCAAACAGGCCAAAATGCAAGGGCACCACGGCCTTTGCGCCGCATTCCCTCGCAAAGCGCGCCGCGTCGTCCATGTTCATATTGTTGCCGACGCCGTTGATCGGCAGGAAGGCCGCGTCGATCTTCGCGGGGAGATCGGCGAGCACAAGACGGCTGTAGAGGGTATCGCCCGCGACATAATAGACCTTCTGCTCGATCAGGTCCTCGATCACGACGCCGACGGCGTGCTCGTCGCTGTGCACGGCCCGCACGGCCAGAAAACGGAAGCCGTGCTCCGTCCATTCGGTCATGCGGTCGAACTGGACGTAATTGTGCCCTCCGCCCTCCGCGCGCGCCTTTTTCCAGACGGAAGAGGGGCAGAGCACGGTCATGCCGCTGCGGCGGCGCAGAAAATGCGGCGCGGTCTCCGGGTCGTAATGGTCGATATGGTCGTGAGTGAAGAGCATGATATCGGGCGTGATCTCCCAAAATCGGGGCTCGGCAGGCGCCCTCCGCGCCTTTGTTGGGTCGGTTTTCGCAACGGAATCGGAAAGATAGGGGTCGATCATAACGGTCGTGCCGTCCCGCTCAAAGAGCAGACCGGCCTGCCCGAGCCAAGTGATCTTCATAGTGTTTCCTCCTGTCGGCCGTTCGCCGGGCGCAGAGAGCGCCGCCCGGCACAGGATCATTATAGCCCCCTTCCGCCGGAAAAGACAACGGTTTTTGCGCATCTTCCGCAGGTTTTGTTACGGGAAGCGCCCAAAGTTTACAAAGCGCCCCGAAACGTGTATACTGGAGCGGGAAATCATCGTCTTTTGCTCCTTTATTCTCTAATTGAAAGGGCGCATGTTCAAATGAAACGGGAACTGCTCAACGCAAAACAGGAAATACAAAGAACACTGGCTGAAAAAGTGATCCCCTTCTGGCTGGAGCGCTCGGTGGACGAGCAGTACGGCGGCTATCTCACTTCGTTCGACGAAAACGGGCGGTTCGACGGCAACGGCGTGAAATACATGGTCACGCAGAGCCGCATGCTCTGGGGCTTTTCGTATCTCGCTCCTTTTGCACGGCCGGAGGACAGGCCCGCGATGAAAGCGGCGGCCGATCAGGGCTTTGCGTTTTTCAAAAAATACTTCTTTGACCCGGAGCACGGCGGCGTTTACTGGATGCTCGACCGCGACGGCTCCGTGGCCGATCCGGCCAAGCTCGTCTACGGCGAGGGCTTTGCCATTTACGCCTTGGCGCAGTATGCGATCAGTTATCAAAACGAGGAAGCGCTCGCGCTGGCCGAGAGCGTGTTCGACTGCCTGCAGAAATACTGCGCGGACACGCGCTTTGGCGGCTATTTTGAAAATGTCGAGCGCGACTGGAGCCTCTCTCCGGCGGGGGAATATGCCGGAGACCGCAAGTCGCTGGACATCCACATGCATCTTCTCGAAGCCTTCACCACGCTCTATCAGGCCTCCGGGAAGGAGATCCACCGCCGCAAGCTGCATGAGGTGCTCGACGTGATCATCGATCATATGGTGGACAAAGAGCACGGCTACGGCTACAACCAATTCACGATCGATTTCAGGCGCATCCCGGCCATCGCCATCAAGCGCACATGGAACGCCGAGCGCGAAGCGAACGAGACCGTGGCCGAGCCTGCCGACACGACCTCCTACGGCCATAATATCGAGCTGACGTGGCTGGCAGACCTCGCGCTGCAGAAGATCGGCTGCGAGCGCGCGCAGTATGACGCTCTGTTCGCGCGCATTCTGCAGCACGCCATGAAGCACGGCGTGGACTGGCAGCGCGGCGGCGTCTATCGCGACGGCGTGGGCTGCGAAGAGGCGCTCGTGCTGGATAAGGAATGGTGGCAGAACTTCGAGGCGATGACCGGCCTTTTGAACGGCTGGCGCATGTTCGGCGAAGAACGGCTCGCCGAAGCCTTCCTGAACGTGTGGGGGTTCGTGCGCGATAAATTCATGAACATGGAGCTGGGCGAGAGCAGGCAGATGCTCTCTGCGGACGGCACGCCGCTCGTGCCAAACCTCGGAAACCCCTGGAAGGGGATCTATCACACCGGCCGCGCGCTCGCGGTCTGTCTGGAGAACTTTGCAAAAATTGAGGAGGCCGAAAAATGAAAACGATCAAGGGCTTTCTGATCATGGCGGGGCATCTGGATATCGAATGGTATCAGCCCCTGCGTTCCTATCGCTTCTGGACGGTCGAAACGCTGGACAGGCTGCGCGCCGCCGCAAAGGGCGATTTCCCGGCCTATACGCTCGACGGGCAGGTCTACCCGCTGGAGGAATATCTGGAGGTCGCGCCCGAGACGGAAGAGGAGATGCGCCGACTCATCGCCGAGGGAAGGCTCGCCGTCGGCCCGTTTTATACCCAGTTTGACGAATGGCTGCCCAGCGCGGAGAATATGATCCGCAACTGCCTCTGGGGCAAAAGGGGAGCCGAGCATTTCGGCAGGCGCATGATGGCGGGCTATCTGCCGGACAATTTCGGCCATCCGGTGCAGCTGCCGCAGATCCTGAACAACTTCGGGCTGGACAGCCTCCTGTTCATGCGCGGCATGCCCGAGATCGAAGGCGGGCATCCGGACGAATTTGAATACCGAGGCGTCGACGGCTCGACCATCCTCACCAGCCATTTCCGCGAAGGCTACGGCGGCGCGTTCGATCTCAAATCCGACCGCGCCGAGACCCACCAGCCGCGCGAGGTGCCGTATTATCCGGAGTATCTCTCCTTCGAGCATCATGTCGAGCTTTCGCTGCTGGACGACCCGGATCGTGTAGCCAAAAGCATGATCGAAAACGTGCGCCGCAGAGCCGGGCGCTATCCGAGCAAAGTCGTGCCGCTCGTCGCCGGCGGAGACCATATGCCCCCGCAGATCGGCCTGAACGACGCGCTGCGCATCGCAAACGAGCTGGCGGAGGAGATCGAATTCGTCTCCGGCACCGCCGAGGAATATATCGAGGCCATGCGCGCGGGGCTCGCGGCGGAAAACGCAGGCATGACTGCCTACGATATGGAACTGATCGGCTCGCGCTGGCAGCACATCCTGCTCGGCGCGCTCTCCACCCGTTCCTATCTTAAACGCATGAACTTCGGCTGCGAAGCGCTGCTGGAGCGCTACGCCGAGCCGCTGCAGGCGCTCGCCGTCAAAAACGGCTTTAAGGCGCGGCCTGCCTATCTCGCGGAGGCGTGGCGCAATCTGCTCATCAATTCCGCGCACGATTCCATCCACGGCTCCTCTACCGACGAAGTGCATACCGAGATGGAGGCCCGCTTTATGGCCGCGCGGCAGAACGCCTCCGGCGTGATCCACGAATCGCTGGCCTATCTCGCCGCGCAGGAAAAGGGCGAAGGCAGGCCGGTCGCGGTCTGGGCCGGTGCGAAGGCGGATGCTGCGCAGCCGGTCGAGGTCTGGCTCAATATCGCCGACGAGCCCACCGTCATCCGGGACGCACAGGGCAATGTCCTGCCTACGCAGGTGCTCGAGCGCGAACCGGTGGAACGCAACGGGCGCGGTCAGGTGCGCAACGATATGTATCACGGCCCGCAGATGCGCAAGGTGCTCTTCATGGCGCAGCCGGAAATGGGCAAGGTGGAGCAGTATCGGGCGGTCTCCGGGGCTGTGCCGCAGGAGAAGGTCTGCGCGAGCGACAATATGCTGGAAAACGAGTTCCTGCGCGTGGATGTGCGCGGCGCGCTGCTCGACATCACCGACAAGCGCACCGGCAAGACCTACTTCGGGCAAAACCTGATCGTGGAAGATCTGGACGCGGGCGACGATTGGGACTATTCTCCCTCGTGGATCCCCGGCGAGGTCGTGCTCTCCAGCCAGTGCGCATTCACATCCCGGCTCGTCGAGCAGGGCAGCGTGCGCGCCGTGATCGAAATGCAGGGCGTCCTGTCCGTGCCGGAGAAGCTCATCGCGGACGAGCGCAGCAAGGTACATGTGGACATGCCGGTCAAATTCCACGTGGCGCTGTACAGAGGCCTTCCGCGCGTGGACGTGAAGATGACCGTCGTGAACACCGCCAAGGACCATCGCATCCGCCTGCACGCGCCGGGCAATCTGATCACAAAGAGCGTGCTCTCGCAGGGCCAGCTGGCCGTGCTGGAGCGCCCTGTCGAGCGCGCAAAGCAGATCGAGACCTGGTTCCAGCCGCCCACGCAGCTGCTCCCCATGCGGGAATGGGCCGCGCTGGCCGACGGCGAAAACGGGCTTGCCGTGGCGCTCAAGGGCGTGTACGATTACGAGGCCTGCGTCGAGCCCCTTTCCAACGAGACCTCACTCGCCTTCACGCTGCTGCGCGGCTTTGAGCTCATGGGCCGCATCAACATGCCGCAGAGAAAGCGCGGCGCGAGCATGGCGGTGCCGGTGCCCGGCGCGCAGTGCCTCGGCGAGCATACCATCGAATGGAGCTTCATCCCCTTCAGTCCGAGCGAGGGCAGCAGGCTGCCCTTTGTGCCGCTTGCGGACGCCTTCCTCTATCCGCCGGTCTCGCACGCCGTGCGCACCATAGACCGGCAGCCGCAGCAGGCGCAGAAGGCCCCGCTGTACGCTTGGCAGCCGGAGAACATCCGCTTTTCGGCGTTCAAGAGGGCGGAAAACGACGAGGGCTATGTGCTGCGCCTGTATGAGGACAGGGGAGAGGACACGCAGTTTGCCCTCGCCCTCAACGGCTTTACAGCGGCATATTGCGCGAACATGGCCGAAGAAAAAGGCGAGGCGCTGCCGATCGAAAACGGCACGGTGCAGCTGCACGCGGGCCCGTATAAAGCGATCACGCTCATTCTGGAATAACGTAACATAGGCAAAGCCGCATCCATTTGCCCTTTCTTCGGCTTCCTTTGAAAACGACATTACGAACAAAAAGAACAGCCCGGCCCCTCCGCAGCAAAAGAGGGCCTCCGGGCTGTTTCTTTATGCAATCTTTATGCCGAACGGAATACCCTTATACCGCCTTAAAGGAGAACGTGATGTAATAGAAGCGATCAACGAAAGATGAGGAAGAACGCAATGACGGAATTGCTCCATCATAAAAAACGGCTGACGTCCTTTCAGATCATCATCCTCGGCTTCGCCGGCGTCATCTTTGGCGGAGCGCTGCTGCTCACGCTTCCCATCGCTTCTCGGGCGGGCGAGGCGACGCCCTATCTGGAAGCGCTGTTCACCGCCACCTCCGCGGTCTGTGTGACCGGCCTTGTGGTGCATGACAC
>JAUMYC010000215.1 GCA_030528845.1 Eubacteriales bacterium | reverse complement strand
TTCCCGCATTTCTCCGAGCAATACGGCGTCGACGAGCAGCAGCTGCTGGAGCTGTATCATATCGCGCTGGGCAACTGCTTCTGGGCGGATATCATCCTCTCCCCGCATGTGAAGGATGCGGACGAGCAAAACGCGCGCATCGTGCTGCTGCTCTTCCTCGAACCCGCAGACGGAGAAGGCGTCTGTTCGCAAAGAGAGGCCATCCGCGCACAAGCCGACGCGCAGGCGTACGAAACGATCGCCGAAAAGGCCGGAGTGCCGCTCGAGTTCGTTCTCTCCCTCATCGCCGGAGAGCAGCAGGAAGCGCTCCCCTGAACGCACCCTGTTCTCTGTAAAAAACGGAGTTCTTTACGCCGCACAGCACGAAATGCGGTATAATAAGGTTTAATGATCCGCTTGGCGGATTCCGGGTCGAAAGCCCGCGGCAGCGTGGCTTTCGACAAACTTGCGTTAATCTCATCAAACGCTTTGGAGGTCTTACGATGTATCCCACAAACCGAAAACCGATGCGCTCTCCTCTGCTCCCGATCCTGCCTCTCCTGCTCGCGCTGTGCATACACGGCGCCTGCGCGGAGATCGGCGTACTCTCCGGGCCGGTCAGCTATCTCGGGCCGGAGGGCACCTATACACAGGAAGCCACGCAGCGCTTCTTTGGCGAAAACGGCGATTATCTGCCGCAGAAGACCGTAGCCGACGCAGTGCGCATGCTGCTCGACGGAGAGTGCGAATTCGCCGTCATCCCGCAGGAGAACACTATCGGCGGCCCGGTCTATAATTATCTGGACGAGCTGCTGGCCCACGACGGCGTCTCGATCGCCGGCGAAGTCGAGCTGCCCATCCGGCAGGCGCTGTTGGCCGCGGAAGGGACTGCTCCGGAAGAGATCACCGTCGTTTATTCCCACGCGCAGGGGATCGTACAGGGCAAGGCATGGCTTGCGGAGCACCTCCCGCAGGCCGAAGTCGTCGAAGTGTCCAGCACCGCCGAGGGTGCGAAAATGGCCGCTGCCGCCGCCGAGCCCGGCTGCGCCGCGATCGCCTCGACAGGCGCGGCAGAGGTATACGGCCTGTCCGTGCTGGCGGAAAATATTCAGCAAAACGAAGACAACAAGACCCGCTTTTACATCCTCTCCGACGAAGAGCCGAACAAGGCGCGCTCCGACCGGATGGTATTCACGGCGACCGGCGCAGCCGACGAGCTGCCCGCTCTGCTCGGATGCATCGAGGAAAACGGCCTCTCGCTCGTCAGCCTGCACGACCGCCCGGAACAGACCGAGCTGGGCCGATATGTGTATCTGATCGAAGTGGAAAACGCCGGATACAAGGAGTTCGAAGCGCTCACGCAGGCTTCCGGCTTCGCGCTGCGCTATTACGGCGCGTTCCCCCTGCGCTGAGTCGGCTTTCTCTCATAAAAAACGAGGTCCTCTTTTGAGGGCCTCGTTTTTTGCATGCATACTTGTTTCTTTACAAACCGGCCTGCCGCGCCTATAATGAGACATACAGTCAATAAACATTAAATCGGGAGGGATCTTTCATGCAGCAATGCGCCATCGGATCGATCCGCAGAGAAATCTCGGCAGACGTGATCGTGGTCGGCGGCGGCCCCGCAGGCATGTGCGCCGCCATTGCAGCCGCGCGCGAGGGCGTGCGCGTGCTCCTCGTAGAACAGAGCGGCAGCTGCGGCGGCATGGCCACGCAGGGCATGGTCGGCCCGTTCATGACCTGTTACGACCGCAAGGGCGAGACCATGATCATCCGCGGCCTGTTTGAGGAGATCGTGGACAGGATGGTCGCGCGCGGCTATGCGCTGCACCCCTCCGGCGTGCGCGCGGGCACGGGCTTCACCTCCTGGATCGTGCTCGGCCACGATCACGTCACCCCTTACGAGCCCGAAGGCCTCAAGCTCGTCATCGATGAGATGCTTGAGGAGGCAGGCGTGCATATCCTCTATCACACCTCCTTCCTCCAGCCCGTTCTGGAGGGAAACACGCTCGCGGGCGTGCTCGTCTCCTCCAAGAGCGGCATCGATCTCCTCCGCGGCAAAGTCGTCATCGACTGCACGGGCGACGGCGACGTCGCCTTCCGCAGCGGCGTTCCCTATGAAATGGGCAACGAGGAGCTGGGCACCGTGCAGCCCGCGACCATGTTCTTCCACATCTGCAACGCGGACGAGGCCGCCATGGAGGCCGATATCCGGGCCAATCTTCATAATTTCTACCGCAAGGACGGCGTGAACTACCGCTCCTTCCACTGGCGCGTGAGCGAGGCGCGCGAAAACGGCGACTGGGACCTCAAGCGCGTGAGCATCGGCCTGTTCCGCATGCCCAAGAGCGACGAGTGGTGCGTGAATACCTCCCGCCTGATGGGCGTGGACAGCACAGACAACGAAAGCCTGACCCGCGCGGAGATCGACGGCCGCCGTCAGGCCGAGCATATCCTGCATTTCCTGCGAAAATATGTGCCCGGCTGCGAAAACATCAAGCTCAAATCCACCGCCGCGCACATCGGCATCCGCGAAAGCAGGCATATCCTCGGCGATTACCGCCTGACCGCAGACGATCTGCTCGGCGCGCGCGTCCCGGAGGACAGCATTTTGCTCGCCGCCAATTCCGTGGACGTACACGGCCGCTTTGGCCCCACCAGCAACGAATACATTGCCATCGAGGGCGACTATTACGGCGTGCCCTATCGCAGCCTCGTCGCCTCGGGCGTGGAACAGCTGCTCGTCGCCGGGCGCTGCGTCAGCGCGGATTCCACCGCTGCGGGCGCCATCCGCGTCATGCCGCCCTGCATGGCCATGGGACAGGCCGCAGGCACGGCAGCCGCTCTTGCCGTAAAAGAGAACACCACCGTGCGCAGGGTCGACGTGCAGGAGCTGCGCGAGACACTGCGCCTGCGCGGAGCGTACCTCGGCTAAAAGCCAACGCGTCACTGCACAATCCACAGATCGAGGCGATAAAGAATGAACGGTAAAGACCCCCTCCGCATCCTCTGTTTCGGCGATTCCAACACATGGGGCACCATCGGCTATTGGGAAAACAGCCCCCTCCCCACCTCCCGTTTTGACCGCGCGCACCGCTGGACAGGCGTGCTGCAGGCAGAACTGGGGCCGGATTTTGAGATCATCGAGGAAGGCCTCGGCGGCCGCAGCACCATCTATTCCAAGCCCGGCTTTGAATGGAAAAGCGGCGAGAGCTATCTCGTCCCCTGCATGCATTCGCACCGGCCGATCGACCTTATCGTGATCATGCTCGGCACGAACGACCTGCAGATCAGCAAGACCATCGCCGAGGAAGACCTGCCCGCGGGCATCTCGCGCCTTGTCGATCTTGTGCAGGCCTATCCCAACACCGGCCGCGAGAGCGTTACGCCGAAGATTTTGCTGCTTCCCCCTATCGAAGTGCGCCCCTCCGCGCCCGGCGGCCGCACCGAGGTCTTCGATAAATTCCGGCGCGAGATCGGACAGAGGCTCAGCCTGCTCATGCCGGAGGTCTATGCACAGGTCGCGCGTGAAAAGGGCTGTTTTTTCTTCAACACGCAGTCCGTTGCGCAGCCCGGACGCGCCGACGGCGTGCATATGGATCCCGCCTCTCACATCCGCCTCGGCAAATCCCTCGCCGCCTATATACGCGAGGCCGTCTTCCCGCCGACGCCGCAGCTCTTCGACTGGGAGGGCTGCCGCACCCGCCTCTACATGCGCTTTGAAAAGCAGATGCGCTCCGCGCAGGGCATGGCCGTCCACGACGACCGCGCCTATATCCTCTACGATTCCGGCCACTGCGCCGTGCATGCGCTGAACGACCGCAGTGAAAAGCCGCTCGACTTTTTCCCGCTCGGCTCCGCGAACGAGGGCACGCCCTCGCGCGAATACCGCAATCATTCCAATCAGGCCATGTTCGGCA
>JAUMYC010000034.1:12315-16036 GCA_030528845.1 Eubacteriales bacterium | reverse complement strand
CAGCTCTCGACCCGCTGCGGGTCGCCGGATTCCGCCGCGTCGCTCAGGCGCAGGCGGATCTGCCTGTCGGAGAGCCGCTGCTCGAGCCTGCGCAGCATCAGATCCATGATGCGCGAGATCTCCGCCTTGGTCAGGGGCGTGAAGAAGACGATCTCGTCGAGGCGGTTGAGGAATTCGGGCCGGAATTTCGTCTTGAGCAGAGCGTTGACCTGCTCCTGCGCCTGTTCGCTCAGGTTGGCCTCCGCGTCGATGCCGTTGAGGATGTATTCCGAGCCGAGGTTGCTCGTCAGGATGAGGATCGTGTTCTTGAAGTCCACCGTGCGGCCCTGCGAATCGGTGATGCGCCCGTCGTCGAGCACCTGCAGCAGGATGTTGAACACGTCCGGGTGCGCCTTCTCCACTTCGTCAAAGAGCACGATGGAATAGGGCTTGCGGCGCACGGCTTCGGTCAGCTGGCCGCCCTCTTCGTAGCCGACGTATCCGGGAGGCGCTCCTACGAGGCGCGTGACGGAGAATTTGTCCATGTATTCGCTCATGTCGATGCGCACGATGGCCTTCTCGTCGTCAAAGAGCGCCTCTGCCAGCGCCTTCGCCAGTTCGGTTTTACCGACTCCGGTCGGCCCGAGGAAGAGGAAGGAGCCGATGGGGCGGTTGGGGTCCTGAATGCCCGCGCGGGAGCGCAGGATCGCCTCGGCCACCTTCTGCACGCCGTCCTCCTGGCCGATGACGCGGCTGTGCAGCTGCTCGTCCAGATGCAGCAGCTTTTCGCGCTCGCTCTCCACCAGCTTCGCCACAGGGATGCCCGTCCAGCGCGCGACGATCTTTGCGATCTCCTCGTCGGTCACGCGGTCGCGCAGCAGCGTGTGCTCCTCGCGCTCGCGGGAGAGCTTTTCGCTCTCGGCCAGCTTTTTCTGCAGCTCCGGCAGCTTACCGTAGGTGAGCTCGGCTGCCTTGTTCAGGTCGTAATTGCGCTGCGCGAGTTCGATCTCGGCGTTCACCTTTTCGATCTCCTCGCGGATGGCGCGCACGGAGCCGATGGTATTCTTTTCGTTTTCCCATTTCGCCTTCATGGCGGAGAATTCCGCGCGCTTGTCGGCCAGCTCCTGTCGGATCTCGTTCAGATGCCCGGCGGAGCGCTCGTCCGTTTCCTTGGCAAGGGCGGCTTCTTCGATCTCCAGACGCATGATCTGCCTCTGCAGGGTATCGAGCTCGGCGGGGAGAGAATCGATCTCCGTGCGCACGAGCGCGCAGGCTTCGTCCACGAGGTCGATCGCCTTGTCCGGCAGGAAGCGATCGGAGATATAGCGGTCGGAGAGGTTCGTGGCGGCAATCAGCGCCTGATCGTCGATCTGCACGCCGTGGTAGACCTGATAGCGCTCCTTCAGGCCGCGCAGGATGGAGATGGTGTCCTCGACGGTGGGTTCGTCGACCAGCACGGGCTGAAAGCGCCTCTCCAGCGCCGCGTCCTTTTCGATATACTTGCGGTATTCGTCCAGAGTCGTCGCGCCGATGCAGTGCAGCTCGCCGCGCGCGAGCATGGGCTTGAGCAGGTTGCCCGCGTCCATCGCGCCGTCGGTCTTGCCCGCGCCCACGATGGTGTGCAATTCGTCGATGAAGAGGATGATGCGGCCTTCGCTCTTGGCGACCTCCTGCAGCACGGCCTTGAGGCGTTCCTCAAATTCGCCGCGGAATTTCGCACCGGCGATCAGCGCGCCCATATCGAGAGAGAAGATGGTGCGGTCGGCGAGGTTTTTCGGCACGTCGCCGCGTACGATGCGCTGCGCAAGGCCTTCGACCACGGCAGTTTTGCCTACGCCGGGCTCGCCGATGAGCACAGGGTTGTTTTTCGTCTTGCGGGAGAGGATGCGCACGGCGTTGCGGATCTCCTCGTCGCGGCCGATGACGGGATCCATTTTTTGCTTGCGAGCCAGCTCGACCAGATCCGTGCCGTATTTCTTGAGCACGTTGTAGGTGTCCTCCGGGCTGTCGCTGGTCACCTGCGCGCTGCCGCGCACGCCCTTGAGCGCGCCGAGCACGCCGTCACGGCGAATGGAATGCTTCTCAAACAGACGGCGGATCTCGTCCTGCGCCTTGTCGATCAGCGCAAGAAGGATATGCTCGACGGAGACATAGCTGTCCTGCATCTGCTTTGCGATGGTCTCGGCTTCGTTGAGCGCGCGCTCGACGGCGGGGGAGACATATACGCGGTCCGGCTCGCGTCCTGCGCCGCTCACCTTCGGGAAGCGCTCGATCATCGCTTCGCAATCGCGCAGCATCGCATCGGGGTCGGAATGCATCGCGCGCACGAGCTCGGGAATGAGCCCGTCGGGCTGGGAAAGCAGAGCATGCAGGATATGCGCCTGCTCGATCTGCTGGTTGCCGTAGGTCACGGCCAGCTTCTGCGCGTTCTGGATCGCTTCGACAGACCTCTTGGTGAATTTCTGGATATCCATGCTGTTCAGCTCCTTTTTTGATCATCTTTGACTTTCTTTGACTATTATAAACGCGTAAGCCCCCTGCGTCAATTCCGTTTTTGTTAATTCTGCCCGAAAGAAATCTGCAATATCCCTTTTCGGAACGGCGCGGATATGGTATGATAGGGGAAACGCATACGTAGGAGGAAGAGGATATGCTTTTGGACGAAAAACTTTATGCGAAAATTTGCGAATGGGTGGACGCCCATAAGGAAGAATATATCGCGGATCTGCAGTCGTTCTGCCGCATCAAGTCCGTCAGCCGTGAGGATCTGGCCGAGCCCGGCGCGCCTTTCGGCAAGGACTGCCGCAAGATGCTCGATTACGCGCTCAAGCGCTGCGAGGAATACGGCTTTGAGACCTGCGACAACGAAGGCTATTTCGGCGACGCGTGGTCCGGTGAGCGCAAGACGTCAGTGGGCATCATCGGCCATCTCGACGTCGTGCCCGAGGGCGACGGCTGGGCCTATCCGCCCTATGAACCGACCCGAGTCGGTGATTTCCTGATCGGCCGCGGCGTGGGCGACAACAAAAACGCCTGCGTGATGGGCCTGTATGTCATGCGCATGCTGCGCGACATCGAAGCGCCGCTGACCAACGGCGTGCGCGTGATCCTCGGCTGCAGCGAGGAAACGGGCATGCAGGACATGGTCTATCTGGTCGAAAACAATCTGCAGGCGCCGGTCTCTCTGGTGCCGGACGCAGGCTTCCCGGTGAACTATGCGCAGAAGGGCATGGTGCGCGGCGAGATGTCCATCCCCACCGGCAGCGTGCTCGTCTCCTTCAGCGGCGGTGAGGTGCGCAATATGGTGCCTCCGCATGCAAAGGCGCAGCTGAACGTCTGCGCAAAAGAGGCGCAGCAGAAGCTGGATGACACCGTGAGCGTGGAAGAATGCGAGGGCGGCTGCATCGTGCGCGCCGTAGGCAAGGCTGCGCACGCCGCCGGCCCGGAAAACGGCGAGAGCGCGCTGCTCAAGCTGTCCACGGCTCTCGCTGCGAGCGGCCTGCTCGACGAAGCCTCCCAGAAGGCGATCGAGTCCATCCGCGAGATGTGCTCCGACTATCACGGCGGCAACGCGGGCATCGCCTGCGAAGACCCCGAGACCGGCAAGACCACCATGGTCTGCGGCGTGGCCGCCACGGAAAACGGCCGCATCACGCTGAGCCTGGACTGCCGCCTCTCCATCGCGACCGATCTGGCCGCGTGCGAGGCCTCTCTGCGCAGCTTCGGCGCGTCCCTCGGCTTC
>JAUMYC010000034.1:0-12305 GCA_030528845.1 Eubacteriales bacterium | reverse complement strand
CGGTGGACGAGCTGATCATGGAAAAGCCCTATTACATCCCCAAGGACGACCCGCGCATCGAGCTGCTGCGCCGCGTCTGCAAGGAATACGCCGGGCTGGATGCCGAGCCCTACACCATGGGCGGCGGCACCTATTCCCGCGCCGTGCCCAACGCCATCACCTTCGGCGCGGGCTTCCCGGACAGGGGCCAGCGCATGGAATTTGCCCCGGGACAGGGCGGCGCGCATCAGCCCAACGAGCACACTTACCTGCCCAATATCTTCGAAGCGCTCAAGCTCATGGCCGTCGCCGTGATCCTGCTAGACCGCCTCGTCTGATCCGGCTTTTGCTGTCAAATGATCCCGTCTTTTCCTGCTTGAGAAAAAAGAGCCCCGCTTCTTCGCCTGAAGAAGCGGGGCTCTTTTGCATGGGTGCTTATTCTTCGGTTCCGGGCTTTCCGAGGGTGATGCGGCCGTCGGCATAGTCCAGCCGCACTTTGTTGCCGGTGATGCCGGCCTTCTGCAGCAGCTCCGGCGGGATCTGCAGCCGTCCCGCGCGGTCGAGCACGGCGAATTCCTCCTGCGTCTCGGCAGCGCCCTCGAGGGCGAGCTTGCCCAGCGATTCGTACTGCTCCAGATAGCTCTGTTTCATGATGCGTTCGGAGGAGGTCTTGCCGTCGCGGATGGAGACGACGCGGTTCACCTTCGCGCTGAGCATGCGGTCGTGCGTGACGATGACGATGGTCAGCCCCAGCTCCTTGTTCAGCCGCCGGAACATGTCCAGAATGTAGTCCGACGTGGCCACGTCGACCGAGCCGGTGGGCTCGTCGGCGAGCAGGAGCTTGGGATCGTTGGCCAGAGCGATGGCGATGGCCACGCGCTGCTGTTCGCCGCCGGAGAGCTGGCTGAGGCGGCTGTTGGCCCTGTGGCGCAGGCCGACGAGCTCGAGCAGCTCAAAGGCGCGCGCCTTTTTCTTGCTTGCGCTGCCAAAGAGCATGGGCGTCTGCACGTTCTGCCATGCTGTGAGCCACGGCAGCAGGTTGCGCGCGTTGTTCTGCCAGACGAAGCCGACCGTGTCGCGCTTGTATTCCACCAGCTGCTTGTCCGTCAGCTTGAACAGGTCCTTCCCGTCCACGATCAGCCTGCCCGCGCTGGGCCTGTCTAGCCCGCCGATCATGTTCAGAAAGGTGCTCTTGCCGGAGCCGGAATTGCCGATGATGGCCATCAACTCGCCCTGTTCCACGGTGAGCTCCAGCCCCTGCAGCGCCAGCACTTCGATATCCTTTGTCTTGTAGATCTTAACCAGGTTTTCGCACTGAATGATCGGCTCAGCCATTGATGATCGCACCGTCCTCCAAATGATATACCACGTCGCCCAGCTCCATCAGGCCGGTGTCGTGCGTGGTCATGACCACGGTGATGCCCTCCGCCGCGCAGAGCTCCTTGAAGATGCGCATGACCTGCAGGCCTGTGCCGGTGTCGAGCTCGGCCGTGGGCTCGTCTGCAAAGATGACCTTGGGCTTGTGGGCGATGGCGCGCGCGATGGCCACGCGCTGCTGTTCGCCGCCGGAGAGCTCCTGCGGCATGTGGTGCATGCGCTTTTCCAGACCGACCATGCGCATGCATTCGGTCACGCGCTCCTTGCGGTCGCCCTTATAACGGGAGAGGCGCAGCGCGTATTCCACGTTTTCATAGGCGGAAAGCATGGGGATGAGGGCGACGGACTGAAAGACGAAACCGATCTCTCTGCGGCGCAGCTGCGTGCGGGCGCGCTCGTCCATTTTGACGATGTTGCGCCCGTCGAAGAGCACCGCGCCGCTCGTGGGCTGGTCCAGCGCGCCGAGGATGTTCATCAAGGTCGTCTTGCCCGAGCCGCTCCTGCCGCGCAGGATCGTGAGCTGCCCCTTGGGCGCGTGGATGCTCACGCCCTTGAGCGCCATGAAGCCCGGCCCGCCGGCGACGGGGAATTTTCTCGTTACATCTTGCGTTTTGAGCATTTTTCTTGCGCTCCTTTTCGTCAATCTTCGCCCAGCTTGAGCGCCTGTGCGATCTTGATGCGGGAGATGAGCACGCCCAGAATGAGCAGGCAGAGCAGCATCACGACGCCGACCACGCCGAAGAGGCGCAGGGTATCCGCGCTGTCGCTGATGACAGAGAGCGGGATCACCTCGTCCGCAGGGGCATAGGAGATCTGGATCAGCGGGATGAAGAGCCGCGAGGCCAGCTGCCCCACGAGCGCGCCCGTGGCGATGGACATGCCGGAGATGAACACCTGCTCGTTGAGCAGCATGCTGATGATCTCGCGCAGGGACATGCCCATTGCGCGGAAGATGCCGAACTGCAGCGAGCGGGACTGGATCGAGAGGATCCAGTAGATCAGGAAGCCGACCGTGCACAGCAGAAGCACCACGATGAAGCCGACGGTGAAGATGCCGTTGGTGCCCTGGAAGATCGGGTCGTTCTTGAGTTCGACCAGCTGCTGCGAGGTATCGCGCAGGGAATAATAGGAGATCTCCTGCTCCTGCACGAAGTCGTGGAAGAAGCGGGTGCCGTCCTCGGCGCGGATCCACACTTCATAGGGCGTGACGCCCCATTTGGCCTGCAGCGTGGAAAGATGCGCCACGATCAGATACTGATTTACCTCGGAGGAGCGGCCGTCCGTGCCGATCTGGGTGGTCACGGCGTTGTAGGTGGGCCAGTATTCCACGAAGCCGTAGATCACGCCGCGCACGGTGTTGCCCAGCTCGCATTTGTAGTTGATGACGTCGCCGAGCTTATAGCCCAGATTGTCGGCGAAATTCTTCGAGACGAGCACGGCGTTGGTGTTTTGGGAGATGGCGTTGAGATATTCGTTGATGTGATGGGGCAGCAGACCGTCCTTGAAGCGGATGGTCTCGCCGAATTCCTTGGTGTGGATGCCCATGATGTGCACGCCCTTGAGGGTCTGTCCGCCGGAGCCGGCGGAGATGATGCCGCTGTCGTTATAGAGCACCTTTGTCGCGCTTGCGACGCCTTCGAGCGTTGTGTAGCGGTCAAAATCCGGCTCCTCGTACATCACGCCGGTGGAGCTGTCGCCCGCCTGCTCGGAATTATCCTCCCATTCCTCGCGCAGGACGATATCCGCGCCGGAAAGATAGCGGATGCGATCCTCCTCGTTGCCGTTGATGGTGCGCGCCGCCTGTGCGTTGAACATGCCCAGGGCGATGGTCATCACGAGGAAGACCATGATAAAGCCCTGGCTTTTTTTCGTGCGCAGCACGCGCAGGAAGGAGGCGTACATCGCCGGGCTCCATGCGCCCTTGAAGGCGCTGAAGATGAGCCAGACCAGCATGGGCACGACGCGCACGGCCACAAGGCCCGCGCCGAGGATGAACAGCGAAGAGCACAGGAAGAGCAGCGGGTCGAGCGAAGCGCCGTCGGCCACTCTCTGCGCGAGGATATCCTTCTGCCCGTTAAAGGAATACAGCCCGTAGAGCGCGACGCCCAGCAGGATGAAGTCCAGATAGAGCTTTTGCCACATGGGCGCGTCGGAACGGCGGTGCTTCTGCTGCTTTTGGTTCACGATGCTCACGTTGGAAAAGCGCAGCACGGGCAGCACCATCGTGGCCACGGAGAAGAGGGCCGCCAGCGCGCCCATGAGCAGCGCCTGCGCGTCGAGCTGCACGTCCAGCGCACGCCGGGAGACGAATTCCAAAAAGGCGTTTGCCGAGCCGAGCACCTGACACAGCCACATGCCCGTGGGGATGCCGACGCCGAAGCCGACCAGCGCCAGCAGCGTGCTCTGCAGCAGATACACGCCGATGATCTGGCCCTTGCCCGCGCCGCGGCTCTTGAGGATGGAGATCTCGCTCTGCTCCATTTCCAGCATCTGCCGGGAGACCATGAAGATGAACGAGGCCAGCAGAACGAAGATGGGCACCTGCAGCACCAGCAGCGTCACGTTCACCTTTTCGGCCTTGACGAGGTAATCCTCGAAGATCTCGCCGAAGTTGTCATAATAGCGATAGCCGGTGATGTCGAACTGCTCCCGCACGGCCAGCCTCGTCTCGTTCATCGCGGCCACGTTTTCCCCGCGCATCTGCTCGTAATCGAGGATGGAATACCAATAGCCGGTCAGGCTGTAGCGCAGGGCGTCCATGTCGCCGAAGAGATAGCGGAAATCCTCCTCCGAGAGGAAGCATTCGTTGCGGTAGCTGGTGGGCGTGCGCACCCAGTATACATCCTCGGCAGAGGAGAAGGTATAGACGCCCACGATCTCAAAGCGCAGCGGCTCGCCCTGCGGGCCGGTGTGCGCATAGGCCGTGAAGCGCTCGCCCAGCAGAAGGTCGAGATCTGCCATGGCGCTCTGGCTGATGATGAGCTCATAGCAGCCGTTTTCGTTGATGCCCGGCGCAAAGCAGCGCCCGGCGATCAGCTCGATATGCTCGGGCATGTCGGTGAGAAAGCCCAGAGCGGTCGCCTTCATGTCGTTTTCCCTGCGCGGGACGTCCGGCACAAGGCGCACGGCGTCGACGTAATAGTGGGTGATCTCCTCGACCGCCTCCACGCCCATCATTTCCGGCAGGTCGGCCGCAAGATCGCGCGTGGCGAGGAATTTGTCCAGATTGGCGACCTCGTCGTTGCGCTTGTTGGCCGTGCCGGTCAGCGTGATCGTGCCGGGGTAGCGGTTCGTCTCGGAGATATAGTCGTTCATATTGGACATGAGCATGCGCTGCAGCACGGCCTCGGTGTACATCGGGTTACAGCTGGAAATAGAGACCAGCAGGATATTGCCGATGAGCAGACACAGGGCCATCCAGCGCTTGTGCAAGAGCTTGCGCAGAACAAATTGAAGCAAATCGATCGCTCCGTTTCTCTTTGTGATCTATAGACCGCGGCGCAAAGGGCCGGTTCAGTCCAGAATGAGGGTCTGGCCTTCGCTCAGCCCCTGCAGCACCCATGTGTAGTCCGTGTTGTCCAGCGCCGTGCGTACATAGCGGTTGGCGATGGAGTCGTCCTCCAGAATGGAGACCAGCTGCTGCCCGCGGGAGAGATGCGCCGCCTTTTTGGGGATGAGCAGCACGCCGTTCACGCGGAACTGCTCGCCGCGGACGGTGATCTGCGTGAGCTCCTCCGGGTCTACGGGCTCTTCGAGCTGCACATAGGCATAGCCCGTGCCCTCAGTGAGGCCGAGCACGTTATCGGCCGAGACGACGCGCCCGGGGACGGTTTTTTTGTTGGTGCGCGTGCCGTATTCCACGGTGCATTCCATACCGTAGCGCCAGCTGCCGTGCTCATCCTCGATGCGGATGAGGGTGGGGTCGTCGGTCTGCAAGGTGAGGATGACGGAGTTATAGGGCACGCTTTCGCCCTCGGAGACATAAGAGAAATAGGAGACTCTGCCCGAGACCGGCGCGACGACTTCCACGTCCTCGAGCTGCTCGCGCAGCTCCTGCAGCCGCTCTTCCATATCGGCGATCGATCTTTCCTGACGCAGCCGATAGTCCTCAAGGCTCAGCTCGAGCCTTTGGATCTCCAGCAGTTCGATCTCCCGGGCGGCGGCGTCCGCATTCTGCTGCGCGGCGGCCTGCCGGCGGAGGATCTCCTCCTCGCGCTGCTCGACCCCAAGCGCATAGTCTTCCTTGGCGCGCGCGAGCGTCAGCTCGGCCTGAGAGAGATCCGCGCGGCTGCTCTCGGAGCGCAGCACGCCCAGATGCATGCCCTGTTCGATCTCATGCGAGCGGAAATTTTCGATCTGCGCGACGCGCGCGTTGCGCACCTCGCAGCGGATGTCGACGTAGGTGGGCATGTAGGTGCCGGCGGCGGCGGTCATCTCCCGGACGAGATCGCCGGTGAAGACCTGCGCGGTGGCGTATTCGGTCTCCTTGGTCTTGATCGTGTCCGGGTCGATCAGCGTCGAGCCCATCAGCGGGAGGGAGAGCGCGGCAAGGAGCGCCGCGGAAAGGAGCCTGAGCGCGTTATTCCTTGACATACACAAGATCTCCTTCCTCGAGTCCGTCTGTGATCTGGATGTACAGCGAATTGGACATGCCCGTGTGCACGTTCACGCGCACGCGCTGTCCGTCCTCGTCCAGCTTATAGACATAGCGCCCGGCGCTGTCGGAATAGAGCGCGTTGCACGGGATGGACAGGGCGTCTTCCACATAGCCTGTGACTACGCACACGGCGGCGTAATCTCCGCAGGCGAGTTCTGTCAGGTCGCCCTCGATGTTGAATTCCGAGCGCAGGGGGACCCCGGCGAAGACGGCGGAGAGGTGCTCCGACATATCGGCCGGCAGATATTCCAGCGCATATTTCTGCCCGTTGATGAGCGCGTAGACCTCATGGGCGGATTTTACGGTGTTCTGGGTCACGAATTCGCCGGAGAGATGCAGCCTGCTCTCGTCCGCGATGCGGATGACCGTGTCGTAGGCGGTCACGCCGTAGTCCTCGCGCAGGTTCGCGATGGAGACGATCACGCCGTCATAGGGCGCGCAGAGCACGTTCTTGCCGATCTTCCCGCGCAGCCCGGCCAGCTCCTCCTCCAGAGCGGAGACGGCGACGGCCTGCTCCTGCTGGGTCTGGCGCAGCTTCAGGCGCAGCATCTCGACGTCCGTTTCCGCGCGGATCAGCTCCGCCTCGCTCGCGCCCGCCTTTTTCATCTGCTCCATTTCCAAGGTTTGGATGCGGATGTCAATCTGGGCGAGCTCGTTGGCGTTTGCGTGCAGCCTGCGCGTGTAGTCGAGCTCTTCGGCCAGCTCGGCCTCCTGCTCGAGCAGGTCTTCTTCATCGAGCGTGATCAGCGCGTCGCCCGCGCGCACGCTGCTGCCCAGATGCACATGCACTTTTGCGACGACGCCATCCACCGTAAAGCTCAGGTCTTCCGTATGCGGCACGACCGAAGCGGCATAGGGCGTGACGGTGTACAGATCCATGACCGTCGCGGCGGCGTAATCGAGCTCTACGCCCGCCGGCTCCAGCAGCGCGGGCGCTTCTCCCTCGGCCAGAGCCCCGCTCAGCGCGAGGCAGGCGCATATCAGCAGCACAAACAGCTTGCTTTTCATCTTGCGTTATTCCTTTCCGGAGTTGCGTTTGTTTTTAGTCCAGAATGACGTTGTCGCCCTCCGAGAGACCGGAGACGATCTCGACCGTGAAGGCGGTCTCCAGACCGGTCTCAACGTCGATCATCTGCTTGAGGCCGTCCTCGTCCATCTGATAGACGAACGTCCTTTCGCCCACGCTGTGCAGCGCGTTCTTTTCGATGTAGAGCGTGTCGGGCGAATGGGCGAGGACCAAAGTCACGGTGCCGCGGTCGTTGGTCTCCAGCGCCGCGCTGGGCGTGAGCAGCTGGAAATAAAGGACCTTCTCGCCGCGCTCGCTGATCTCCTCTTCCAGACCGAGCGACTGCGCCGACACGACCACAGCCGGCAGGTATTCCTTGTTGGAGTACACGTTCACTTCCGTCCCTTCGGGCAGGAGCACGTGGTTGACTGTCTCTCCGGTGAAGACGGAGGTGGAGGCATCGGCGATGTTGATGACCAGCTCACCCTCGGTGGAGCGCATGCCCGGCTCGATCTTGCGCACATATGTGACGGCGCCGTCGATGCCCGCGTAGAGCCTGCGCTGTTCCAGCTGCGCCTCTTCCTCTTCCAGACGCAGGCGCGCGATGAGCAGCTCGTCGTGCAGAGAGTCGATCTGCCTCTGATACTGCTCGCCGGTCTCCTGCGCGCTCGGCTGCGCGGCGGCCTGTTCGGGCGGGAGCGCGGCCAGAATGCGTTCCTGCGCGCTTTGGGCGAGGGCGCGCTGCTCTTCGAGGTTGACGATCGAGCGCTCCAGCGCGGCGACGCTCTCTTTGCGCGCGGCGATGCCCTCTTCCAGGCCGGAGATATCCAGCTGGGCCAGCAGCTGTCCCTTCTGCACAAGATCGCCCTTTTCTACGAAGATCTCGTCGTAATAGACCCCGCCGACGGGGAAGGAGAGGGACTGCGTGGTGGCAGGGAGAAATTTGCAGGAGATATTTTCTGTGACGGTCACGTCGCCGTACTGCACATAGCTCAGTTCGTATTCGGCCTGCGTATAGGCGCGCAGAGTGGGCGCGTTGAGATATTCCTCCTCCTGCGGCAGCAGCGAGCAGGAGCACAGCAGCGAGGACGCAGCCGCCAGGGCGATCCATTTTCCGAATCGCAAGGCTCATCAGCCTCCTTTTTTTTCATGAAAGATCGTGTCGCGTGGGTCTGCGCGATGGGAAAAACGACCCGCTTAACATGATACCATATTTTGCGCCATATAAATAAGAATATATTATGACGGATTGCGAAGGATTTCGCGCGGGGAACAGCGGGCGCTCCCTCGCTTTTGCGGGGGAGAAAAAACGCCCGCGCGGCGTATGGCCGCGCGGGCGTGCAGGGGAGAAAGATCAGGTGTATTGATCTGCGATATGGCGCAGCATCTCTACGCATTTGTCCATTTCCTCGACGATGGCGAATTCCATCTTGCCGTGGTGGTTGTGGCTGCCGGTGCCCAGATTCGGGCAGGGCAGGCCCCGGAAGGAGAGCTGACAGCCGTCCGTGCCGCCGCGGGCCGCCACCATCACGGGCGTGCCGCCCGCCTTGCGCACGGCTTCGCAGGCGTTGTCGATCAGGTGCATATGATCGACGAGAACCTCTTTCATGTTGCGGTAGCTGTCGGCGACTTCCGCCCGGACCAGCTCTTTGCCATATTTTTCGTTGAGCCGGGCGGCGGCGGCGCAGACGGCCTGCTTGCGCTGCTCGAGCTTTTCGGAATCGTGATCGCGCAGGATGTAGTAGGCCTTGGCGTGCTCGGTCTCGCCCTTGATGCCGATGAGGTGATAGAAGCCTTCGTAGCCTTCGGTGTTTTCGGGGCGCTCGTCCTGCGGCAGAAGCGCGTCGAACTCGGCGGCGATGCGCGCGGCGTTGATCATCTTGCCCTTGGCGGAGCCGGGGTGGATATTCACGCCCGTGACGCTGATCTTGGCCGAGGCGGCGTTGAAGGTCTCAAAGCAGACCTCGCCGAAGAAGCCGCCGTCGAGGGTGTAGGCGTAATCCGCGCCGAAGGCGGGGATGTCGAAGCGCTCTGCGCCGCGGCCGATCTCCTCATCCGGCGTAAAGCCGATGCGCACGCGGCCGTGCTTGTATTCCGGGTGGTTTTTGCAGTATTCCGCGAAGGTGAGCGCCTCTGCGACGCCGGCCTTATCGTCCGCGCCCAGCAGGGTGTTTCCGTCGGTCACGATCAGCGTCTCGCCGATATAATTCTTCAGGAAGGGGAACTCGGCCGGGTCCATCTTCGCGCCGGATTCGAGCTCCACCGCGCCGCCGTCGTAGCCGGGGACCAGCCGGGGCTTGATGTTTTCGTAGGGCACGTCGCTCACAACGTCCATATGGGCGATGAAGCCGACGGTCTTGCCGTTCCAATGCTCGATATTGCTCGGGATCGTGCCGAAGCAATAGCCGTTTTCGTCCAGAGTGATCTCCGTCATGCCCAGCTGTTCCATTTCCTCGGCCAGCGCCTTGGCGAAGACGAGCTGCTCGGGCGAGCTGGGGAAGGTATCGCTCCCGGAGGCGGAAGCGGAGGGGAAGGCGGTGTAGCGCAGGAGGCGTTCGTATGCTTTCATAGCGTGTTTTCTTCTCCTTTCGTGGGCCCTTCTTCGCGGGCGGGTCGTTTTTCTTCGGGCTGCGCCGGGTCGAGCGTGAAGAGGAATTCGGTGCCGTTGAGGCCGCTCGTGCAGCGGATGCTCTGCCCGTGCTGTTCGAGGATCTTCTGCACGATGGACAGGCCGAGCCCCGTGCCCATGCCGGAGGTGTGCGCCTTGTCCGCCTTGTAGAAGCGATCGAAGATGAACGGCAGATCCTCCTGCGGGATGCCCGGGCCGTTGTCCTTCACGGAGACCATGCATTTTTCGCCCGTGGGGTAGGCCGATACGCTGAGCAGCCCGCCCTCGGGCAGGAATTTGATGGCGTTGTCGATCAGGTTTGTGAGCACCTGTGCGATGCGCGCGCTGTCCGCAAGCACGTACATCGGCTCGTCGCGCAGGTTGGCCTCCACGTTCAGGTCCTTTTTGTCGATGCGCGTTTCGAATTTGATCAGCGTCAGGCGCATCAGTTCGTTCAGGTCGAAGGGCTTGAGCTCCAGAGGCACGTTGCCCGATTCGATGCGCGAGAGGTCGAGCAGATCGTTGACAAGAGAGGTGAGCCGGTCTGTCTCCGAGAGCACGACGCCGAGGTATTTGGTCTGCTCCTCCTGCGGGATGGCGCCGTCGAGCATGCCCTCGATGTAGCCGCGGATGCAGGTGAGCGGCGAGCGCAGCTCGTGCGACACGGAGGCGACGAAGCTGCGGCGCGATTCCTCCAGCCGGGAGAGGTCTTCGGCCATGCGGTCGAAGGTGTCGGCCAGCTCGGCGATCTCCCCCTTGCCGTTCATGTGGATGCGGCTTTCAAAGCGGCCCTTGGCAAATTCGCTCACGGTCTTGTTGATCCTGCGCAGGGGCTTTGTCTGCGAGGAGGCGATCAGCAGGCTGAGCACCGCGCCGAGCACAAAGGCAAAGCACGCCGAGATGGCGGCGTTGCGGATCATGTCGCTGTAATCGACGTTCATATTGGATACGGAGATATGCAGCATCACCGCGCCCTCCACCCTGTGGCCGAGCCCGGCCGCCCAAGGCACGCCGATGGTCACCACGGTGGGGTCGCCGTCGAGCACGCCGCGCACGAGGATCTCCTCGCCCGAGAGCACGCAGTAGAGCTGATCGAGCATGGCCTCGCTCGTGAGTTGCTCGGAGGAGACGATGTCCTCGCCGATGGTATAGGCCGTGCCGTTTGCGTAGACGAGCCAGACCGTGCAGGAGTATTCCTCGCGCACGGAGAGGATCTTCGAGGCGACGCTCTGGCTGAGCACGGGCTCGCGCTGGAAGAAGCTGATGCCGGGGATATCCTGCTCGCTGAGCAGAAAGGCGATGTCCCGCGCCTGCACCATGATCTCGCTCTCGAGCGCATGCTGGCGTTCGGCGCGCACCATGGCCACCATAAAAAACGACGACACCGCGACAGTGAGCAGCATCGCCGCCGTGAAGGCGGCAAAGAGCCGCCGGAATAGCCTGCTTTTCAAGGCTTATTTCACCTCAAACTTATAGCCCACGCCCCAGACCGTCTTGATCGACCAGCCCAGGTCTTCCTCCGCCGTCAGCTTTTCGCGCAGGCGCTTGATATGCACGTCTACGGTACGGCTGTCGCCGAAGAATTCGTAGCCCCAGACCTGCTCGAGCAGCTGCTCGCGCGTGAACACGCTGGAGGGGTGGCTGGCCAGGAAATAGAGCAGCTCCAGCTCCTTGGGCGGCATTTCCAGCTGTTTTCCCAGAAAATGCACGGTGTAGTGGCTGATGTTGATGGAAAGGCCGGGGAAGGAGAGCTCTCTGTCGGGCGCGTCGGAGGGCTGATAGCGCCGGATGACGGCTTTTATGCGCGCGGTGAGCTCCTTCATTTCAAAGGGTTTGACGATGTAATCGTCCGCGCCCAGCTCCAGCCCGAGCACCTTGTCGAAGGTCTCGTCCTTTGCGGTGATCATGATGATCGGGATGTTGGAAAATTTGCGGATCTCCCGCAGGACCGACCAGCCGTCCATGCCGGGCAGCATGACGTCGAGCAGCATCAGGTTCGGCGGGGAAGCCTTGAACGAACGCAGGGCTTCCGTGCCGGTCATGCAGGCCGTCACGTCAAAGCCCTCCTTCGTCAGATACAGATTGACCAGCTGGCTGATGTTCGGGTCGTCGTCCACCAGCAGGATCCTCGTTTTGGACATGTGCCGTTCTCCTTTCGGATAGGTGCAGCCCGTCTGCCTTTGCGGGCAGACGGGCGCGCTGCGGCCGAAGCGGGCCGCTTATTTCAGCGTCGCGATGGTCACGCCGTCCTCGCCCTCGCCGTAGCGGCCGAGGCGGAATTCCTTGATGGCGGGATGCCGCCGCAGATGATCCTGTATGCCTGCGCGCAGGAGGCCCGTGCCCTTGCCGTGGATGATGGAGACGGTCTTGAGGCCTCCGCGCACGGCGGAATCGAGGAAGAGATCGACCGCGAGGATGCCCTCTTCCACGTTCATGCCGCGGATATCGCAGTCCATAGAGACCTGCGCGGCTGCGATCTGCACGTTCGCCTTGGACTTGGGCTTTTTCTTCTCGGCCGGGTCTGCCTTGGCGCGGCGCATGCGGGAGACATGCACCTTCATTTTCATGATGCCGGCCTGCACGGTCGCCTCGCCCTTGGCGTTGGGCGCTTCGACGACGGTGGCCTTCGTGCCCATGTCGAGCAGTTCGACCAGCTCGCCGGGCTTGACGTCGGTGGG
>JAUMYC010000214.1:270-3909 GCA_030528845.1 Eubacteriales bacterium | reverse complement strand
GAACATCATCACGATCGTGGACAGGGAAGGCGAGGAGAGCCTGCCGCTCATGTCCAAGCGCGAAGCCGCCGACAGGATCCTCGACAGGGTCGTCGGCCTTTGGGAGCAGAAATGAGCCGTTATTGCCAGGTCATCGTCGATATCGCCGCCGAGCAGGTGGACAAGCTGTTCACCTATGCCGTGCCGCAGGGGCTGCTCCTTCAGCCCGGGCAGCGCGTACTCGTGCCATTCGGCCCGCGCACGAAGGAAGGCTATGTCCTTTCCCTGAGCGAGGAGACCGACGTGCCGCAGGAAAAGCTGCGCGCTGTTTTGCGGGCGCTGGAGGAATATCCTGCGATCCTGCCGGAGCTTGTGCATCTGGCCGGGCAGATGGCCCGCCGCTATCGCTGCAGTTTGTGCGAGGCGCTCCGGCTGATGATCCCGGCGGAGATGCGCGGCGGCCGCATCGCTGAAAAAAAGATCCATATCGCGCGGCTTGTCCGTCCGGTCACCGAAACGGACAGAGCCGCGCTTTCCCGTGCGAAAAAGCAGCTGGCTGCGCTGGAGATGCTCTCGGCGGGGCCGCTGCCCGCGGCGGTGGTCAACGCGCAGTATCCCGGCGCGGTGAAGGCATTGTGTGAAAAGGGCTATGTCTGCATCGAGCAGCAGGAGAGCCTGCGCAGGCCCTACGGCGCCATCGAGGCTGAGCGCGCCGTGGAGCCGGAGCTCACCCGCGCGCAGAGCGCCGCGGTGGGCGAGCTCACGGCGGCCATGGACGCGCGCGGCGGCCGCTTCCTTTTACACGGAGTGACCGGCAGCGGCAAGACGGAGGTCTACATCCGGCTCATCCGCGAAGCCTTCGCGCGCGGCAAAGGGGCCATCGTGCTCGTGCCGGAGATCGCCCTTACGCCGCAGATGGTCAACTGGTTCCGCGCGCGCTTCGGCGACGACGCGGCGGTGCTGCATTCCCGCCTCTCTGCGGGCGAGCGCTTCGACGAATGGAGGCGCATCCGCATGGGCGGCGCGCGCGTGGTGATCGGCGCGCGCTCGGCCATCTTCGCGCCGCTGGAAGACCTCGGCGCGATCATCGTGGACGAGGAGCATGAGCACACTTATTTTTCCGAGCACAGGCCCCGCTACGATGCGCGCGAGGTGGCGCGCATGCGGGCGGAGGAGGCGGGCGCGGTGCTGCTGCTGGGCAGCGCGACGCCCTCCATCGCCAGCTACATGCGCTGCATGCCCGGCGTGCGCCCGGAGAATAAGATCTCGCTGATCGAGATGGACGCGCGCGTGAACGGGCGCGCCCTGCCCGAGGTGGAGATCGTGGACATGGCCCGGGAGTTTTCCCGCGGCAACACGTCCATTTTCAGCGCGAAGCTGCAAAGCGCCCTGCGCGAGTGCGTCGGCGCGGGCCGGCAGGCCATGCTGCTGATGAACCGGCGCGGCTACAACACCTTCGTCTCCTGCCGCAGCTGCGGCTATGTGGTCAAATGCGAGCAGTGCGACGTGGCGATGACCTATCACATGTCCGAAGGCGTGATGCGCTGCCATTACTGCGGCGCGGAGCGCATGCCGCCGACCCTCTGCCCGGACTGCCGTTCGCAGTACATCCGCTATTTCGGCGCGGGCACGCAGAAGGTGGAGGAGGAGCTGACCAAGCTCTTGCCCGGGGTGCCCGTGGGCCGCATGGACATCGACACCACGCGCGAAAAGGACAGCCACGAGCGCATTCTCGGCGCCTTCCGCAGGGGAGAGACGCGCGTGCTCGTGGGCACGCAGATGATCGCAAAGGGGCTGGATTTCCCAAACGTCACGCTCGTGGGCGTGGTCGCGGCAGATATGACGCTCAACGTGCCGGATTATCGCAGCGCGGAGCGGGCGTTTCAGCTGCTCACGCAGGCGGCGGGCCGCGCGGGCCGGGCCAAGGAGCCCGGCAGGGTCATCGTGCAGACCTACGAACCCAACCACTACGCCATCCGGCTGGCCGCGCAGCAGGATTACCGCGCCTTTTATCATCTGGAGGCCGACTATCGCCGAAAGGGGCTCTATCCGCCCTTCACGGTGCTCGCGCGGCTGATGGCCGTCTCCAAAGACGAAGGGGCCGCGCAGAAGGCGGCGGAGCAATTGGAGGCCGAGCTGCGCGCATGGCTGGAGAAGCGGCCGCAGGCCGCGCGCGACGTGATCAAGATCCACACGCGCCCCGCGCCGATGAAGCGCCTGCGCGGAGAGTTCCGCTTTCAGGTGTTCGTAAAAATGTATGCAAAGGGGGCTTCCGACGAGATCCTGCAGCAGATGGAAGAAATGGCGCAGGGCGCCTGTTCCGCTGCAAAGGTCGATCTGGAGGTCAACCCTGTCAATTTGATGTGATGTGAAACGACCAAGCGCAAAGGAGGAAAAACGATATGGCAGTGCGCAATATTCTCAGAGAAGGCGAGGACACCCTTCGCAAGACCTGCCGCCCGGTGGACAAGATCGAAAAGAGGCTGCATGTGCTGCTGGACGACATGGCCGAGACCATGTACGCGGCAGACGGCGTGGGTCTGGCCGCGCCGCAGGTGGGCGTGCTGCGCCGCGTCGTGGTGATCGACGTGGGCGACGGCCTGCTGGAGATGATCAACCCTGAGATCATCGAGACGGAAGGAGAAAAGGTGAGCGTGGAAGGCTGCCTGAGCGTGCCCGGCCGCCGCTGCACCGTGCAGCGCCCCACGCGTGTGGTCGCGCGGGCGAAGGACCGCAAGGGCCGCGAGTTCACCGTCGAAGGCACCGGCCTTCTGGCCATCGCTCTCTGCCATGAGATCGACCATCTCGACGGCGTGCTGTATATCGACAAGATGATCGAGGACGTTTCCGATAAATACGACCTCGGCGAGACCGAATAACGCGGGAGGATTCTACGCTATGCGCATCGTCTTTATGGGCACGCCCCAGTTTGCCGTCCCTTCTCTGGAGGCGCTGATCGCAAACGGCTATGAGGTCGTCGGCGTCGTCACGCAGCCGGACAGGCCCGTGGGCCGGGGCAAGAAGATCGAAGAAACGCCGGTGAAGAGCTGCGCAAAGGCGCACGGCGTGCCGGTGTATCAGTTCGAACGCCTGCGCAGGAGGGAAGGCCGCGAATGCCTCGAGGCGCTCGCACCGGATCTTTGCGTGACGGCCGCCTTTGGACAGATCCTCTCGCAGAGGCTGCTGGACATCCCGAAAATGGGCACGGTGAACGTACACGCCTCGCTCCTGCCGCAGTACAGGGGCAGCGCGCCGATCAACTGGTGCATTTATCACGGCGAGACGACCGCCGGCGTGACCACGATGATGACGGACGCGGGCATCGACACGGGCGACATCCTGCTCAAGAGCGAGACGGAGATCCTGCCGGGCGAAACGGCGGGCGAGCTGACCGAACGGCTCTCGCTTCTGGGCGCGCAGCTGCTGATCAAAACGCTCAAGGCGCTGGAAGAGGGCAGCTGTCCGCGCATGAAGCAGGACGAGGCGCTCGCCTCGCATCAGCCGATGATCGAAAAGGAAATGGCGCGCATCGACTGGACAATGAGCGCGCAGGAGATCAGCTGTGCCGTGCGCGCGTTCAACCCGTGGCCGGGCGCGTTTACCCAGCTGGGCGAGGGTGTGATGAAGGTCTGGCAGGCGGCGCCCGAGCAGACCGACAAG
>JAUMYC010000214.1:0-260 GCA_030528845.1 Eubacteriales bacterium | reverse complement strand
CCGGGCTTCCCGCAGGGCAAGCCCGGCGAGGTGCTCGTCTCCTCGGCGAAGCAGGGCCTGCTCGTGGCCTGCGGCAGCGGCGCGCTGCGCATTGAAGAGATGCAGGCGCCCAACGCAAAGCGCATGCAGGCGAGGGCTTATCTGGCCGGCAAGGCCATTCCCGAAGGAACGATTTTGGGCGGAGGAAACGAATGAACGAGAATCACTTCAATAATAATAACGAAAAGCGCTACGGCAGGCCCGCGCCCGACGGCGAGAAG
>JAUMYC010000213.1 GCA_030528845.1 Eubacteriales bacterium | reverse complement strand
CGGACTGCGCGATCTCGTTGGTGTGATGCGGGAAGGCGTTGTCGATGCCGCCGCAATGGATGTCCAGATCCTCGCCCAGATGCTTCATGGAGATGCCGGAGCACTCGATATGCCAGCCGGGATAGCCCACGCCCCAGGGGGAGTCCCACTTGAGCGCCTGATCTTCAAACTTGGACTTGGTGAACCAGAGCACGAAGTCGTTCTTGTTGCGCTTGTTGGTGTCCTCTTCCACGCCCTCGCGCACGCCCACGTCCAGGTCCTCCGCCTTGAAATCGTTGAAGACATAATACTGCTGCAAAGTGGAGGTGTCGAAATACACATTGCCGCCGGCGAGATAGGCGTTGCCCTTTTCGATCAGCGTGGAGACGATGTGGATATACTCGTCGATGCAGTTCGTCGCCGGTTCGACCACGTCCGGGCGCTTGATGTTGAGCTTTTCGCAATCGGAGAAGAAGGCGTCGGTATAGAAGCGGGCGATGTCCATGACGGTCTTGTTTTCGCGCTTGGCGCCCTTGAGCATCTTGTCCTCGCCGGTGTCGCCGTCGGAGGCGAGATGGCCCACGTCCGTGATGTTCATGACGCGCTTGACGTTATAGCCCGAATAGCGCAGGAATTTCTCGAGGATATCCTCCATGATGTAGCTGCGCAGGTTGCCGATGTGCGCGAAGTGATAGACCGTCGGGCCGCAGGTGTACATCTTGACCAGTTCCGGGTTGTTCGGGACGAATTCTTCCTTCCTGTGCGTGGCGGAATTATACAGCTTCATGCGTTTATGTCCTCCTCGTTTGCTGGAAAATAAAAAAGCCCCTATGCCCGCGTTGGCATAGGAGGCGCAAAGTCGCTCTGCACGGTTCCACTCCCGTTTGGGCCGGGCAAGCCGGCCTGCTCGTCAGTGCCTTGTAACGGGGCACAATGCCGGCGCACTCTTCGCGCGCGGACTCCCAGGCGCACTTCCCCTCGCTCCTGCCGGGCGGCTTACAGCCGGAGACCGCCCTCTCTTCGGGCGCTTGCGAGGCTACTTTTCCTGTTCAACGTCGCTCTTTCATAGGATAGCCCCTGCGGGGCGGGCGGTCAAGCGCTTTGCGGTAAATTCTTGCTCTGCGCCGCAAAAATACAGCGCAGAGGCCGCTTTCTTCGCGGGTCTCTGCGCGTTCTGTATGTTTTTCAGCGCCAGCGGCTCAGGAGCTCTTCCTTCACGCGCTCCTTTTCAGTGGCGAAGCTCTCGTCGCCAAAGCAAACGGGCCGGCCGAAGGTGAGCGCCTTTTTCGAGGTGTCCAGCAGCGCGGGCACGAACGGGAGATGCTTCCCCGTCTTTTTGTGATACATGCGCTCCAGCATGAAAAAGCCGTCGTACACTTCGCCCACGTCTTCGTTGCTGGTGTAGTCGATATCCGGGAAGATGAGGATGTTGTGGCCCTGCTCGAGCTGTTCCAGGCTCAGGCGGAACGTCTCGCGGATGCGCCCGTCGTTGCGGTAGACGGGGATGCCGCCGAGGGAGTGGATCAGCGGGGGTACGATCAAAGACATGAACCATGCGCAGAAGCGCGCGAGCAGGTCCGGATAGTGCAGGCGCTTGGTCAGCGTGTAGCCGTACAACTGCTCATAAAGGGCGTCTTTGGAAAAGAACGGATGGTAGATCCATGTGCGCACCTTTTCGCCGCCCCAGCGCACGATGCCGTAGAACGGCCCGCGCATGTTCCTGTGGCGGCACAGGATGACGCAGGGCTGGCCGGGCAGCTCGGAAATGGGCTGCACCGTCTTGAGCGGCATCAACAGTTTCAGCAGCCATCTGACGAACCTGAAATATCGGCCCGGGACGACCATGTCTTTGTCACCTGTCTTTCAAAGAGCCGCCCGACGGGCCGGAAAGGGCCTGCGGGCGGCGTGAAATTACACAGATTAGGATACGCCTAATTTCGGGCCTTGTCAACCCGTCTGTGTCAAATGTTAGGCGATGTTCAGTTTTCCGCCCAATTCTTGGCGCGTTCCACGGCGCGCGTCCAGTCCTTGTAGAGGGTGCTGCGCTCGTGCGCATCCATGCGGGGAGAGAAGACCGTGCCCTGCTGCCAGACGGCGGAGAGAGCCTTGTCGTCCCAAAGGCCGACGGCGCGGCCCGCGAGCATGGCGGCGCCCATGGCGGTGGTCTCCGTCACGGCGGGGCGCAGCACGCTCACGCCGAGGATATCGCTCTGGAACTGCATGAGGAAATTGTTGCGGGAAGCGCCGCCGTCCACGCGCAGCACGTCCGGGCGCAGGCCGCTGTCCTTCATCATGGCCTCGAGCACGTCGCGCGTCTGATAGGCGATGGACTCGAGCGCGGCGCGCACGATATGCGCGCGGCCCGTGCCGCGGGTGAGGCCCACGATGGTTCCGCGGGAATACATGTCCCAATGCGGCGCGCCAAGGCCGGTGAACGCGGGCACCATATAGACGTTGCCGTTGTCCGGGATGGAGAGGGCGACTTCCTCGCTCTCGGCGGCGTTGCGGATGAGCTGCATCTCGTCGCGCAGCCACTGGATAGCCGCGCCCGCCACGAAGATGGAACCCTCCAGCGCATAGACGGGCTTGCCGCCCACGCGCCATGCCGTGGTGGCGATCAGATTATTGCGGGAGACGACGGGCGTGGAGCCCGTGTTCATGAGCATGAAGCAGCCCGTGCCGTAGGTGTTTTTGGTCATGCCGGGGGCAAAGCAGGCCTGCCCGTAGAGGGCGGCGTGCTGGTCGCCCGCCAGAGCGGCCACGGGGATGCCCTTCACGCCGAGGATGTCCTCGCGCAGCACGCCCACGACCTCGGAGGAATCGACCACCTTGGGCAGCAGCTCCTGCGGGATGTTCATGGCCGTGAGCAGGAAGGGATCCCAGCTCTGCTCGCGGATGTTGAAGAGCATCGTGCGGGAGGCGTTGGTGGCGTCGGTCACATGCGCCTTTTCCTCGGTCAGGTTATAAGTCAGCCACGTGTCCACCGTGCCGAAGCACAATTCGCCCTTGCGCGCCCGCTCGCGCGAGCCGGGGATCTCGTCCAGCAGCCACTGCAGCTTTGTGCCGGAGAAGTACGCGTCCGGGATCAGGCCGGTCTTGTCGCGGATGACGCCGTTGAGGCCGTCCTTTTTCAGCTGCTCGACCAGCGGCGCGGTGCGCCTGCACTGCCAGACGACGGCGTTGGCGAGGGGCTCGCCGGTCTCCTTGTCCCAAAGCAAAGTGGTCTCCCGCTGGTTGGTGATGCCGATGGCGGCGATGTCCGCCGGGTCGATGCCGGAGAGCTTCACGGCGGCCTGCAGCGCCTGCACCTGCGAATTGAGGATGTCCATCGGATCGTGCTCGACCCAGCCGGGCTTGGGATAGATCTGCGGGAATTCGTTGCCGTGGGCGCAGATATACGCGCCGTTTTGATCAAAGATGACCGCGCGGGAGGAAGTGGTGCCCTGATCCAATGCGACTACATATTTCATATGAGCCGGCCTCCAATCCTTTGCTGCTTTTGCATACTTTTTTTTCTGTGCTGCGTTATTAAAAGGCGCCGCGGCCGGAGTGCGTGCTCCGACCGCGGCGCAAGACCCGGCGCATGTGCACCGGGTTCCTTTCAGGGGAACGATCGGCCGATGACAGCTCTTTCGCGCCGCTCCGGGGCGTTTATTCGGCCTCGCCTTCGTCACCGCCGATGACGAGGTCATTCGCATCCGCCGGGGCGGGGAAGAGCGCTTCCGTCACTCCGCCCAGCTCGAAGGAGCGGACGGCGTCCAGAGAGAGCACGTTTCTCTTTTCCAGCTCGCGCAGACCGAGCACAAGGAGCGCGCCGACGATCAGCAGAACGAGCAGAGTGCGCAGGAAGCGCAGCAGGCCCCAGCCAAAGCCGCTCCTGCGGTCGTCCTCGTCGTCGTCATCGTCATAGTCGTCGTAATCGTCGTCGTCATCATCAT
>JAUMYC010000212.1 GCA_030528845.1 Eubacteriales bacterium | reverse complement strand
GATCCCCGCGCAGAAGGTCGGCGCGTTCGACACGGAGCTGGTGGAGGAGTTTTTTCTGGCGTTCACGCGCAATTGCGAATGCTCCCTGCACCTGCGCCAGCTCGACGGTACAAATTCGCACCATATCATAGAGGGCGCGTTCAAGGCGGCGGGCCGTGCGCTGCGCGCGGCGGTGGTGATCGACCCCGCGTTTGCCGATGCGATCCCCACCACGAAAGGAGCGCTGTGATGATCGCGATCATTGATTACGGCGTGGGCAACCTTTTTTCGCTCAAGAGCTCCTTCGCGGCCATCGGCGCGCAGGCCGTCGTCACGGCGGACCGCAGCGTCATCCGCAGTGCGGACAGGCTCCTACTGCCCGGCGTGGGCGCCTTTGGCGACGCCGCCGAAAAGCTGCGCCGCAGCGGTCTGGATGAGCTGCTCCGGCAGGAGGCGGCCTCCGGCAAGCCGCTGCTGGGCATATGCCTGGGCATGCAGCTGCTGCTGGAGCGAAGCTACGAATACGGCGTGCACGAAGGCCTCGGCCTCATCCCCGGGGAGGTGCGCCCCATCGCGGACGTGATCCCCAAGGGGTTGAAGATCCCGCATATCGGCTGGAACGCCCTGCGCTTCCTGAGGGAGAACGCGCTCTTTTCGCGGATCAAGGAGGGTGACTTTGTATATTTTGTGCATTCCTATTATGCCGCGAATTGCGGAGAACACGTCGTGGCGACGGCGGAATACGGCGCGGAGCTGACCGCCGCCGTGGCAAAGGGAAACGTGCTGGGCTGTCAGTTTCATCCGGAAAAGAGCGGCGCGGTGGGGCTGGAGATCCTGCGCGCGTTTGCCGAAATGAAGGAGGGCGCGCTATGCTGATCTATCCGGCGATCGATCTGTTTCAGGGCAAGGCCGTGCGCCTGTTCAAGGGCGACTACGCGCAAATGACCGTCTACAGCGAGCAGCCCGCGTCGGTGGCGCAGGACTTTCTCCAAAAGGGCGCGCAGAGGGTGCATCTGGTGGATCTGGAGGGCGCGCGGAGCGGCGAAACGCCGAACCTTTCGAGCGTCGTGGAGATCAAGCGGCAGACCGGCCTGTTTTGTGAGGTGGGCGGCGGCGTCCGCTCTCTGCCGGTGATCGAGCGCTATCTGAGCGCGGGCGTGGACAGGGTCATCCTCGGCACGGCGGCGGTGACGCAGCCGGGCTTCGTGGAGGAGGCCGTGCGGCTCTACGGCGAGCAGATCGCCGTGGGCATCGATATCCGCGACGGCTTCGTCGCCATCAAAGGCTGGCAGGAGAGCTCCGACAGAGAGGCGATGGCCTTTGCGGCAAAAATGCGCGACGCGGGCGTGCGCACGCTCATCTGCACGGATATCTCGCGGGACGGGGCCATGCAGGGCTCAAACCACGCGCTCTACAGAGAGCTGTCGCAGGCGCTGGCGCTGGAGATCATCGCCTCGGGCGGTGTTTCCTCTCTGGAGGATATCAAGGCGCTGCGCGCGATGGACCTGCACGGCGCGATCATAGGCAAGGCCTATTACACCGGCGCAGTGGATCTGGCCGAGGCGATCGAGGTGGCAAAATGATCACGAAGAGAATCATCCCCTGTCTGGACGTGCGCGACGGGCGTGTGGTCAAGGGAGTGAACTTTCAGGGCCTCAGCGATGTGGATTCGCCCGTCTCGCTTGCGAAATTCTATTCCGACAACGGCGCGGACGAACTGGTGTTTTATGATATCACCGCCTCGGCGGACGGTAGGCGCATTTTTACCGACATCCTCGCGGAAACGGCGCGCTCTGTCTTCATTCCGCTCACGGTCGGCGGCGGCATCAACACCGTGGAGGATTTCGACCGCGTGCTCAAATGCGGCGCGGACAAGGTGAGCGTGAATTCCGGGGCGATCCGCGATCCGGAGCTGGTCTATCGGGCCGCGAAGCTCTATGGCGACCAGTGCGTCGTGCTTTCCGCCGACGTCAAGCGCGTGGGCGGTCAGTTCCGCATTTTCGCCAAGGGCGGGCGAGAGGACACGGGCATGGAGGCCGTCGAGTGGATCCGGCGCTGCGCAGACAACGGCGCGGGCGAGATCGTCGTAAACTCCATGGACACGGACGGCGTGAAGCAGGGCTTTGATCTGGAGCTGCTGGAAAAGGTCTGCGCGGTCGTTTCCGTGCCGGTGATCGCCTCCGGCGGCGCGGGCGGCATACAGGACTTCATCACGCTGTTCCGGGCGCTGCCGAAGGTGGATGCGGGGCTCGCCGCCTCGATCTTCCATTTCGGCGAGGTCGCCATCCCGGAGCTGAAGGCGCAGATGGCCCGCGCGGGCATCCCGACGAGAGTATAAAGGAGAGAAAAACAATGATCTATCTGGATATCGACGCGCTGAAATTTGACGAAAAGGGGCTCATCCCGGCCATCGTTGTGGATTCCGTGAGCAAGAGAGTGCTCACGCTGGCCTATATGAACCGCGAAAGCCTGCAGATCACCATGGAAAAGGAGCTGACCTGCTTCTGGAGCCGCTCGAGGGAGGAGCTCTGGCTCAAGGGGGAGACGAGCGGGAATTGGCAGCATGTCGTCTCCATCACGGCGGACTGCGACAAGGACGCGCTCGTGGTCGTGGTCGAGCCGGACGGCCCCGCCTGTCATCTGGGCAGCGTCTCCTGCTTTGAAAATCCCGTCTTTCAGTCCGATCAGCGCTTTGAGTTCTCCTATGAAGGGCTGATGCAGCTGCTCGTCGGGCGCAAGACCGAGAAAAAAGAAGGCTCCTATACGACGTATCTGTTTGAAAAGGGATTGGACAAGATCCTCAAAAAGGTGGGCGAGGAATGCACGGAGGTCATCATCGCGGCCAAGGACAACGACCGGGCGGAGACGATCTACGAGATCGCCGATCTGGCGTATCACGTCATGGTGCTGATGATCCAGCAGGGCATATCGCTGGAGGATATCCACAAAGAACTCGCTTCGCGCCATGTGATCGACCACAAGGTGAAGCAGGAGAAGATGACCTGAGAAAAGCAGCCGGTGCGTTTTGCATAAAAAAAGCGCCGGCTGTTTATTTGTGCGTTCGTTCGCAGGAAGTTCGTGTAAAAATTGGGAAATGTGCAGGGAAATGTTGAAATATGAATAGAATCTGAAAGTTTATTGACATTACATGGAAAGCATGATATGTTAGAACATGCGTATGTCTCGAGAGGGGCGCTTTTTCTCTTTGACCTGGGGAAAGCGCCGCTTGGGGCAATTCGCCGTTTTTATGTTCGCCCTTCTTCATCGGCCCGCCGAGGCAGACCTGCGTATCGCCAAAGCGGCCCGTTTCGCAAGACGGGGGGAGAAAGAACGCTGCGCCGGGAGCTTTTGCTCGGCGGCGCACCCGAGAGCGATTTGAGAAATAAGACAGAGAGGAGAATTCCCTTGCAAAGGCAGGAGCCTAAAGTAAACAAAGCGGCGCTGATCTGGCGCTTCCTCAAAGGCAGCAAGCTGCTCTTTGTGCTGAGCATGCTCGCCGCGGCGGTCATGGCCTTGGCAGACATGATCACGCCGCAGATCATCCGCGCTGCGGTCGACAATGCGATCGGCGGAAACGAGCCGACCTTCGGCGAGGGCGTGATGCGCCTTGTCAACGCCGTCGGCGGGTTTGAATACCTCGGCCGCAACCTGTGGATCATGGCGCTGGCCGTGCTGGCGGTTGCGCTGCTAAAGGTGTTTTCCCAATATATGTTCCTCATCACCAACACCCGCGCCTCCGAAACGCTGGTCAAGACCATGCGCGATATCCTCTATAAGCATATCGAGAGGCTGCCCTTCAGCTGGCATATGAAAAACCATACCGGCGACATTATCCAGCGCTGCACCTCCGACATCGATACCACCCGCAATTTCGTGGCCGGCCAGATGACCGGTCTTGTCCGCATCCTCATTTTGGTCGTGATGGCCATGAGCTTCATGCTTTCCATG
>JAUMYC010000033.1 GCA_030528845.1 Eubacteriales bacterium | reverse complement strand
CAGGAACGGGAAGAAGATGCCCATGCTCATCAGGAAGGACGCGTTTTCGGTGATGTAGGCGATCATGGTGGTGGAGGAGATGACCTTGCCCAGCACGCCGCCGGCAGCGGTGACGAAGAGGATCGGGCCGACGGTCTTGAGCGTGTCGTTGGTCAGCTCATAGAACTTGTCCATCTTCTTGGAGGTGAACAGCTGGATGATGGCGAGGATGGTGCCCACGGTCAGAGCGATGATGGGGGTGCCCAGGAAGGCCAGCAGGTCGGCAAAAGCGCCGGTGAGGCCGGCCATGCTCTTGACGGTGCCCAGAGCCATGAAGATGATCGGAACGACCAGCGGAGCGAGGGAGTTCAGGCCGGAGGGCAGCTTGCCGTATTCGGCGACCAGCTCTTCGTAGGTCTTCACGACTTCGCCCTTGCCGCCTTCGAGCTCGTCCGCGCTCTTGACATGCTTACCGATGAGCTTGGCATAGCCGAGGCCGGCCAGCAGCGGGAAGATGGAGCAGAGCAGGCCCAGGCCCATGACCAGCAGCAGGTTTTCGCCAATGCCCAGAGTGCTCGCGGCGGCGATGGGGCCGGGCGTCGGCGGGATGAAGACGTGGGAGATGTACAGACCGGTGGACAGAGCCACGGTCATCGCCACGGAGGAGACGCCGGTGCGGCGCACGAGCGCGCGGCGGATCGGATCGAGGATGACGAAGCCGCTGTCGCAGAAGACCGGGATGGAAACGACCCAGCCCATGAGTTCCATGGCCAGCTCGGGGCGCTTTTTGCCCACCAGCTTGATGACCATGTCGGCCAGCTTCAGCGCGGCGCCGGTGCTCTCCAGAACGGAGCCGATGAACGCGCCGAGGATGATGACGATACCGATGGAGCTGAACGTGCCGGAGAAGCCCGCGCCGATGACGCCGGGGATCTCCGTCACCGGGATGCCGGCGACCAGCGCCAGCACGAGAGAAACGCCCATGATGGAGAGGAACGGATGCACCTTGAATTTGGAGATCGCCACGATCATCAGGATGACTGCGATGACGAAGGCGATAATCAGAGGAAGACCGGTCATGATTGTACCCTCCTAATCTTTTGTTGCCCGCGAAAAAAACGAATATTTCCGCATGACAGCTGGAAAATCCGGCAAAATTTGCCGGATTCAACCAGATTATACAGCCTTATGTTATGAAAAGCAAGCGAAATACGGCGGCATTCGGTCAAAAAGTTAATTCGGCATAAAGATGCAGGCGCGTTTATGCGCGGTACGGCGCGCTCCCCACGCGGGCGACCTCCTCGCGCAGCAGGAACATGCCGGTGGTATGGAAATGCGCGCCCGCGAGCCACGCCGCGCACAGGTTTTTCTGCAGACTGGAGGAGCATTCGACGGCGGCAGGGTCGAGCTCGTCCGTGCCGAAGACCTCCAGCTTGATCATTTCCTCGCCCTCCGGGGTGGGATAGCAATAGAACTGGCGCTGCACCTGCAGAATGCGGCTGTCCGGCCTGAGCACGGCGGACAGGCCGGGGTCGTACAGCCAGCTCTCGCTCCAGAAGCCCTTTATATGCAGCTCCGGGAAATATTTGTCGTAAAAGGCGAGCGCCGCCTCGCAGGAGGAGCGGACGCGCTCGGGCGTGTAGCCCTCTCCGCCGGGGATGTGCAGCGCGAGCAGATAGTCCCCTTCGCCCAGCACGCGCCGCCACAGGCCCTTTTGCAGCGCGACGGGCTGCGGCAGCACGAGGCCGCGCGGGTCGACGGGATGGGCGGAGACGAGCTCGTCCGTCTCCGTGCGGGTCGTGGTGAAGGCATCCGGGTCGAAGACGCCGTTCACGCCGTCGAGCTGGCCGTCGCGGCGGATGCGCTCGCCTGCGGGCCAGAGCGCGACGACCTCGCCCGTGGCGGAGTTGCGCCATGCCTCGGGCGCGCTGTGCAGATAGGGAATAAAATAGAAGCGATCCAGAAAGAAGATGGCGGCGCTGTAAAAGCCGATATCCCACGGGAAATCGTCAAAGGAGATGTCGCCCGTCTCGACAAATTTGCGCAGCTGCTTGCGGATCATTCGCTCCGGGATGTCCGCGTCGTATTCCTCCGGCACGCCGCGCTCGCGCAGCTGGCGGCGGCCCTGTTCCGTGCAGGCGAGGGCGAACAGGAAGGGAAAGGCCTGCTGCGGGAAGCCTTCGAGGCAGACGGGCAGCGGCTGTTCATATTCACAGGCCTCGGCCCGGTTGTGCGCGCGGTGCGCGTCGCGGCTGAGGACGCGGCTGAGCTCGACGAGCTCTTCGTCCTGTTCGATCACATGCAGCGCCCCGCGCAGCGCCTGCGCCCTGTCCTCCGGCACATGGTTTTCGCGGAGCACCTGCTCGAGCAGGCTGTGGTCGAAGAGGCGCGGCTCGCCGTCCGGGGCAAGGTCTGCGATAAAGCGCTCGGCGCCCTCCGGAGCGATGGGCCCGCAATGGCGCAGCAGGGCTGCGAAGCGTTCGTTCGTCATGCGGAATTCTCCTTTGCGAAAGTGTTTGACTGTTCCACTATATCCGCCTTTGCCCGGTTTGTCAAACGGCGCCGCATGCGGTATAATAGGTTCGATCTGAGAAAAGGGGGAGACGCTGTGCGCAAAAAGGGGTTCTGGACGGCCGTCGGGCTGCTGCTCGCGCTCGTGCTCGTCACGCGCCTGCCCATCCTGACGCATGAGATGCGCAACCATCCGGACGAGCATGTGTTCGTGCAGGGGGCGACTTCTCTGCGCGACGTGCTGCTGCACGGCGCGGAATATACCGAGACGAAGCCCTATCCGGAGGGGGCGTATTTTTTCTTTCTGCCCTTTCAGCTGCTGGCCGAGCTCGTCGGGCTCCTCTCGGGGGCAGAGCAATCCGCCCGGGTGTGGAACCGG
This sequence comes from Eubacteriales bacterium, assembly GCA_030528845.1. Next base: position 13,260 of record JAUMYC010000033.1, on the reverse strand, counting down.
CTCGCCTCGGTGGCGTACTTTACGCTGGGCGGGGCCGTGGGTCTGCGGATCCTGCGGCGGTACTTCGGCGGAGGCAGGAGCCTGCCGATCTACGCCGTGCTGCTGGCGTTTTCGCTGCTGCACATCGAGCAGTCGCGCTACGGCACGGGAGAGGCGATCTCCTTTGCCCTTTTGATGCTGCTGATCGACTGGACGGCCCGCTGGATCGAGGGCGGGAAAAACGGCTGGCTGTTCGGGGCGGCGGCGCTGGTGGGCGCGCTGGGCGCGGTGAAATATCCGCTGCTGTTTTTCTCTGTGCTGCCGCTGTGTGCGGTGTTCCTGTGCAAAAAGGGCGCAAAGCAGCGCGCGGGGCTGACGCTTGCGGGCGTCGCGCTCGTGCTGGCGGCGTTTTTGCTGCTCTCGCCGGAGGTGCTGCGCGACTGGCGCTATCTGGTCGAGGTCGCCGAGCGCGAGCTCAGGGCCTATATGCTCAAGGGCAACCGCACGGAGGTGGGCGGCCCGCTGAACCATGCGGCCTCTCTGCTGATCTATTGGCTGGGCTATTCCGACTTGCTGCTCGCGCCCGTCGCGGCGTTTGCCGCGCTGCGCGCGATCCTGCGCGGGCGGGAAAAAACGCCTCTGCGCGCGTTCTTCGGGGTCGCGCTGCCTGTGGCGGCGGCGGCGTTTGCCCTGTATAATCTCTTTGTCACCGCCATGTTCATGCGCACGCTCTATCCCTTCTTCTGCATCGCGCTGCTCTACACGGCCTATGGCGCGGAGCGGCTTTTGCACAGCAAGCGTGCTCTGGCCGGCGCGCTGCTTGGACTGACGGTTCTGCGCGGGGCGCTGCTGATCGGCGCGTATCTGCCGGACACGGCGCAGCCGACGCTGCAGGCACACATCGCGCACGCGAAGCAGATCGCCTGCGAGGGCCGCATGCTCGGGCTGGTCACGGACCGCTACATGACGGGCCATTGGACGAGCTTCCGCGAGCAGTATCCCGAGGCAATGCTCGTCGAGCAGGAGCAGCTCGAGCAGAACGGCTTCCCGCAGCTGCACAGCGGCGACGTCGTGGTCACGGGCCCGCTGGAGTCGGGCCGCGCCAAGCCCTATCTCTTCCCCATCGAAGACGAGGGGATGCAGCGGCTGATCGACGGCTGGGCGCAGTTCAAGGAGGAAAACGAAGCCTTCTTCGTCGGGCGTTCGTATCCGGCGTATTATGTGCCTTTGTTCGGCTTCTGGATCAACGGCGTGGTCTCGGAGTTTGACTTCCCGATGAATTTCGTTTACGCCGTGCCCTGAGAAACAAACGGAACGCCCCGTAGAGCGTTCCATTTTTTTATTTTCCGGCGAGCGCGCGCCTTTTCTGGCGGCGGACGCGGTTGATATGGCGCTCGAAATCGCCGCCGGAGATCAGCTCGCACAGAACGTACTGCTCAAATGCGGGCACTGTGCAGGAATAAAACCCGGCGGCGCGCTCATACAGGGGGAGCAGCCGTTCCGGCAGCACCATATAGCCCACGCGCAGCGAGGGCGAGATCGTTCTGCTGAAGGTGTTCAGATAGATCACCTCCGCGCCGCCGGATCTGGCGCAGAGGGAGAAGAGCGTCTCCTCCGGCTTGCCGGACACGGAGAATTCCGACTCGAAATCGTCCTCAATCAGGCAGCGGCCCTCCCTTTGCGCCCAGCGCAGATATTCGTGCCGCTTGGAGGCCGTGGCTGTTACGCCGCTGGGGAAGGAGCGGTAGGGCGTGATATGCAGTGCGGAAGCGCCCGTTGCGGCGAGGGCGGCGCTGTCGATGCCGCTCGGGCCGAGGGGCAGCATCTCGCAGCGCGCTCCTTCGGCGAGATAGACCTCGCGGATGCGCGCGGAGCCCGGGTCCTCGAGGCCGAAGACGAGCTCCCTCCCGAGCATTTTGACGATCAGGCCGTAGAGGTATTCCGCGCCGGAGCCGATCACGATCTGCTCCGGGCGCGCTTGGATACCCCGGCGGCGCGCGAGATACTGCGAGAGCGCCGCGCGCAGCTCCATGCAGCCGCTGCTGGGCGTTTTGACGAGGATGGCCTCGCGGTATTCCGCCAGCACGCTGCGCATGGCGCGGGCGAGCACGGAAAACGGAAAGCCCGTGCCGCCGCCCTCCGCGGCGGGCGCGTGCGGGGGAGAGGGCTGCTGCGCGGCTGCGGCGAAGGGATCGGCCGGGAGAAAGGAGACAAAATAGCCGCTGCGCTGGCGCGGCTCGATGTAGCCCTCCTCACACAGGAGCAGATAGGCGTGCTCCACCGTGGCGAGGCTCAGCCCGAGCTCCTCCGCCAAAAGTCGCTTCGAGGGCGCTTTCGTGCCGAAGGGGTAGATCCCCGCGATGATGTCGCCGCGCAGCTGCTCGTAGAGCTGCAGATATACGGGCTTTCCCGCGCCGGGTACGATCGGATCCTTCATCTGATCTGCTCCTTTATCTGCGTTCTGGTCTGCTCTATTGTAGCGCGGCGCAGCGCGGGGAGTCAAGCGCCGCGCTTGAAGCCAATAGAAAAATACGCTATACTGCCAAGGGAAAGCGGAGCGCGAAGGAAGGAAAAAGATATGCTTTGGACGAAAAAGGACGACGCAACGCCGGCGGTGATCTCGGCGGAGAGGCATGCGCGCAGCGCGCACGGCGGGCAATGCCCGCGCCTGCCGGAGACGGCCGTTCTCTTTGCGATGGGCGGCGCGCTGCAGCAGATCGAACAGAGCCGACCGGCGATCACCCTCGCGCAGGAGCTGCCCTGTTTCATCGCGCGCTCGCGCTGCATCGCCCTGCAGGACAGGCCCGACGTCTGCTTTGTCAAGAGCGGCCTCGGCGCTCCCGCTGCGGTGGACACGCTCGAGACCATGCGCGCGCTGGGCGTGAAGAGAGTGATCGTGGCGGGCATGTGCGGCGGATTCTCGCCGGAGCTGTCTGTGGGAACGGTCGTCGTCCCGCGCAAGGTCCTCTGCCGGGAGGGGACTTCCTTCCATTATTATGCCCGCCCGCGCTGGGCAAGGCCGGACAAGGCGCTGCACCGGGCGGCGCAGGCGTATTTTTCGCGCGGCGGCGACGTCTGCACGGAGCCGACCGTCTCCTGCGACGCCGTATACCGACAGACCATGGCCAAGGAGGCGGCATGGCGCGAGGAGGGCTGCGTGGCGGTGGATATGGAGGCATCGGCGCTTCTCAACGCGGCGCGTTTTTACGGGATGCCTGCGGCCGCGCTGCTGCTCTGCTCGGATGCGCACCCTCTGCGCGAGGGGACTGCGCAGTGGACTTGGGGCAGCGAGGATTTCACGCAGAAGCGGCAGGCGTTCGTGGACGACTGTGCGCAGTTCGTTCGTTCACTCTGAGCGACGGGAGTCTTGCATTCGACGGAGAAAATGGGTATAATACAATCGTATTAGGCGCAAAGCCTCGATCCACGTTTGTCAGGGAAAATCCTTGGCAAACTTTTTTTGGCCCGGCCGGCTGCCGCCGCGCGGGAGATACTTTTTCAGTTGGGAGGCAAGAGCATGTTCAAGGACAAGACGCCCCTGCAGATCGTCTGGATGCTTCTGATCATCGTTTTCGGCAATTTCCTCTATGCCGCCGCATTCACGGCCTTTGTCGTGCCTGCAAATCTGGTCACCGGCGGCGCGACGGGCATCGGCCTTGCCGCGCATCATATCTTCGGCATGTCCATTTCCGCAGTGACGCTCGTCATCAACGTCGCCATGCTGCTGACGGGCTGGGCGATCCTCGGCAAGGGCTTTGCCGTGACGACCCTCGCGAGCACCTTCCTCGTGCCTGCGTTTCTGGAGCTGTGCGAGCGCGGCATGGCGGGCGTGATCCTGTCCACCGACCCGTTCCTCTGCTCCGTCTTCGGCGGCCTGGGCATCGGCATTGCGCTCGGGCTCGTCATCCGCACGGGTTCCTCCACCGGCGGCATGGATATCCCGCCGCTGGTGCTGGCGAAATACACGCGCATCCCCGTGGCGGTGAGCATGTATGTGCTGGACGTGCTGATTCTCTTTTTGCAGCTGATCTACAGCCCGATCGAGAACTTCCTCTACGGCGTCGTCATGGTCGTCATCTATACCGTCGCCATCGACAAGGTGCTGATGCTGGGCACGAAGCGGATCGAAGTGAAGGTGATCTCCGGGCGCACGCACGAGATTTCCGATGCGATCCTGCAGGAGCTGGACCGTGGCGTGACCTTGCTCAACGCCGAAGGCGGCTTCCGGCGCGCGCCGCGTCAGGTGGTCATGACGGTCGTGGAGGACCGCGAGCTCTCCCGTCTGGAGAAGCTCGTGCATCGGGTCGACCCAGAGTGCTTCATGACGGTCTCGCAGGTCAGTCAGGTGCGCGGGCGCGGCTTCTCGCTGGAAAAGCTACACAGATGACCGCGGAGAGAAAGAAAAAAGACCTCTGCTTCGGCAGGTGTTCGTAAAACAGGGAACAGAGCGTATCGAAAAGATACGCTCTGTTTTTGTATGCGCGGGGCTTGGAGACAAGGCTCCTTGTGCAAAGGGGGCTGAATGAGGGACCGACAACCCCTCCGGACAAAATCAAAGATTTTGCCCACCTCCCCTTACACAGGGGAGGCATCGGCTTTGCAGAAAAGGCTCCCTTGTGCAAAGGGGGCTGAATGAGGGACCGACAACCCCTCCGGACAAAATCAAAGATTTTGCCCACCTCCCCTTACACAGGGGAGGCATCGGCTTTGCAGACAAGGCTCCCTTGTGCAAAGGGAGCTGTCAGCGAAGCTGACTGAGGGATTGTCAGCTCCACTGCCTCTGCGGGACACCTCCCCTTATACAGGGGAGGCATCGGCTTCGCAGACAAGGCTCCCTTGTGCAAAGGGAGCTGTCAGCGAAGCTGACTGAGGGATTGTAAGCCCCACCGCTCCTGCGGGCCCCTTCCCTTTACACAGGGGAGGTTTTTGCGCGGCGCTGATTTTCTGTCACAAAAAAACCGCCCCGTGCGCCGGAGCGCGCGGGGCGGTTCGCTTTTGTGGAGTTACTTGATCAGGGTGACGGACTTGATGACGCTGATCAGAGTGTTGGCAACGGTGGACATGGTCTTGATGAAGATGTCCAGAGCGACGCCGACGACGTCCTTGCGGGTATCGCCGATGGTATCGCCGGTGACAGCAGCCTTGTGAGCAGCGGTGCCCTTGCCGTGGCCCGGGATGGAGCCGGATTCGATGTACTTCTTCGCGTTGTCGAACGCGCCGCCGGAGTTGCCCATGAACATGGCGCGCGGGATGGCCACGATGGTGGCGCCGACGAGCAGGCCGCCGACGAATTCAACGCCGAAGAAGAAGCCGCCGATGATCGGGATGAGCAGAGCGAGGACGGACGGGACGACCATCTTGCGCAGGGCTTCCTTGGCAGCCATGGCGATCATCTTGTTGTAATCCGGACGGACCTTGCCTTCCATGACGCCGGGGACGCTGAGCAGCTTGTCGCCTTCGATAGCCATCAGACGGGCAGCGTCGATGGTGTTGTCGGTCAGCATGGCAGCGAAGAACTCGACCAGAGCGCCGCCGATGATGCCGCCGGCAACGACCAGGTAAGAAGCGAAGTTCAGCACGCCGACTTCACCATGGGGAGTGTAGGTGGCGACGTAGGCCACGATCAGGGAAACAGTCGCGAAGGCCGCGGAGCCGATGGCAAAGCCCTTGCCGATGGCGGCGGTGGTGTTGCCGCAGGAGTCGAGCTTGTCGGTGATGGCGCGGACTTCCGGCTTGAGGTGGCAGGATTCGGCCAGGCCGCCGGCGTTGTCGGCGATGGGGCCGAAGGCGTCGATGGAAACGGTGGTGCCGACGAAGGAGAGCATGCCCAGAGCGGCGATCGCGATGCCGTAGGTGCCGCAGAGCAGGCCGGAGATGATCAGCGCGAAGCAGATGACCAGCACGGGCAGCATGACGGAGCGGGAGCCGACGGCGTCGCCCTTGGTGACGACGAAGGCTTCGCCTTCGATGGCCATTTCGGCGATCTTCTGGGTGGGCTTATAATCGGCAGAGGTGTAGTACTCGGTCAGAGCGCCGATGGCGACGCCGGAGGCGATGCCCAGCACGGCGGCGATCCACGGGGAGGCCCAGGCGAGCTTCCAGCCGTAGGCGGCGAAGTCGATGTTGCGGAACATGATCAGGCAGCCGAAGAAGGCGATGATCATGGCGATACCGGCGGAGATGTAGGTGGCCAGGTTCAGTTCCTTGGAGGGGTTGTCGCCCATCTTGCGGTACTGCGCATAGGCCAGGCCCAGCAGGCAGGCCAGCAGGCCGCCGCCGGCGAAGATGATCGGGAAGAGGGACATGGCGGAGAAGTTCGCGGCAGCGGCGGCCTGCTCCATGCCATGAGCCAGCTTGTCTTCAAAGAGGGTCAGAGCGATCAGGGAAGACGCGGAGATGGTGGCAACGAAGGACTCCAGAAGGTCGGAGCAGTTGCCGGCGATGTCGTTGACGTTGTCGCCGATGAAGTCGGCCACAGTGTTCGGCACGCGGGAGTCGTCTTCCGGCAGGTCGTGACGGATCTTGCCGAGGATGTCGGCAGAGATGTCGGCAGCCTTGGTGTAGTTGCCGCCGGCCACGCGGTTGAACATAGCCACGACGGAGCAGCCAAGGGAGTAGGTGGTCACGCGCATGACGGTGGGGTTGCACTCCATGTTGGCCAGGAAGCCGGTGGAGGTGACGCCCATCTGAACGCCGCCCTGGGTGAGCAGGATCAGCACGATGCCCAGCAGACCGAAGGCCTGCACGGCCAGACCGGAGATGGAGCCGCCGCACAGGGCGACCTGAACGGTCTCACCGATGGAGAGGCTCTGCTTGGCCTTGTTGGCGGTACGCACGTTGGCGTAGGTGGCGGAACGCATGCCCAGCACGCACACGACGGAGCTCATGCAGGCGCCCACGAGGAAGGTCAGGCCGCTGGTCTTTTCCACAAAGAGGGAGAACAGCAGCGCGATGATGATGCAGACGGGGATGATGGTGCCGTATTCGGTCTTCATGAAGGTGTTCGCACCGGAACGGATGATGGCGGCCATTTCGATCATGTCATTGGTGCCTTCATCCATATTCTTGATACGGATGTAGTTGTAGATGACATAAGCGATCGCCAGAACGATGACGAGCATTACGATAATCCACGGAATCACAGTCATGGTCCCTAACCTCCTAATTGTATCTTCATCTTGCGATGAACCGTATTGAAATACGCCTTGCGGGCCACAGAGAAAACCGGATGCTGCTTCTGCCCTCTTTTCTGCATTCGTAATCGGCCGCGGGCCGGGAATGCGAACTGGTTTTTCGTCTGTCCGCAGGCATGGCAAGCGCTTTGCGGGCGGTCCTTTTTGAAGGGAATATACACCGTCTGCAAAACGACCAAATTCATTCCTATTATACTACATAATGGCGCTGGTGTGTGCTAAAAATGAGAAAAATATCTGTATTTTTCCCAACGTTAACCGGGGGACGGGCGCGCATGGGCGTATTATAATAGGTAAAAATAAATGCAGGGGCAGCGCAGGCCCCGCCGAGCGCAGCATTTTCCTTCGCCGAACAGCCGGAAGATGGGGGATTGCGCTCGCCGCGCGTTGTGCTATAATGGTATGCGTGGGAAATCCGTCTGTGGAGGTAGGAAAAATGCTGAAAAAAATGTGGGCTGCTCTGATGCTGTGCGCGCTGCTCCTTTGCGCGCCCGCTTTTGCGCGCGAACTGGAAATTACGGACATGTTCGGCGACGTGGCCGTGCTCGAAGGCCCTGCGGAGCGCATCGTGGTGCTCACGGCGGGCGAATGCGAGATCCTTTATGCCATCGGCGCGCAGGAGGCCATCGTCGGCCGCGGAGAATACTGCAACTATCCGCCCGAGGCGCTGGAGATCCCTGCGGTGCAGAGCGGCTTTGAGACCAATATCGAGCAGATCATCGCGCTCGAGCCGCAGGTCGTGCTCACCAGCAGCATGAACCAGACACTCGAGCAGATCGAACAGCTCAAGGCGGCGGGCATTGCCGTGATCCAGACGCAGACCGGCTCGATCGAAGATGTCTATGCGGCCATCCGCATGATCGGACAGGTCACGGGCAAAAACGCCGAGGCTGAGGCGCTCGTCGCCTCCATGCAGGGCGAGTTTGCCGAGCTGGCGCAGCTGGCCGCGCAGCAGGAGCCGCTGACGATCTATTATGAGATCTCTCCGCTGGAGTGGGGCCTGTGGACGGGCGGCGAGCAGACCTTCATGCATGAGATCGGCGCGCTGCTGGGCCTGCAGAATATCTTCGGCGAGCTCACAGGCTGGGCGGAGGTCTCCGCCGAGCAGGTCATCAGCCGGGATCCGCAGGTCGTCATCACCACCATGATGCCCTTCAGCGAGGAATACACCCCCGTGGAGGAGATCCTCGGCCGCACCGGCTGGCAGGGCGTCCGCGCGATCCGCGACGGGCGCGTGTATGCGACCGACAGCGATTCCTTCACCCGACCGGGCCCGCGCCTCGCGCTGGCGGCGAGAGAGCTCTACGAGGCGATCTGGGGAACGGCGGAATAAAGCACAGGGGCGCGTGTACACATGAAAAGAAAGAACGAAGGCTTCGGGGCGGCGCAGCTGGCGCTGTTCGGGCTGATCACGGCGTGCACGATGCTGCTGTGCGTCTGCGTAGGCAGCGTTTCTTTGCCCGTGGGCGACACGCTGCGGGTGCTGGCGAGCGCCGCTCTGGGGCAGACTCCGCCGGAGGGCATGCAGGCGAGCATTATCCTGCATGTGCGCCTGCCGCGCGTGCTGGCCGTGGCGCTGACGGGCGCGTCGCTCTCCCTTTGCGGCGCGGCCATGCAGGGGCTTTTGCGCAACCCGCTCGCGGACGGCTCCACGCTGGGCGTGAGCTCCGGCGCGTCTCTGGGCGCGGTCATCGCGATCGCCTTCGGCCTGCGGCTGCCGGGCATGCCCCTTGCGGGCACGATGGGCATGGCGATGCTCTTTGCGTTTTTGTCGCTTCTGCTCATCCTCGGCCTGGCCTACCGGCTGGATTATTCCCTTTCCACCAACACGATCATCCTCGTGGGCGTGATCTTCTCCATGTTCGCCAGCGCTCTGATCAACGTGGTGATCACCTTTGCGGGCGAACAGGTCAAGACCATCACCTTCTGGACGATGGGCTCGCTCGCCGGAGCGGATTATACGCAGATCGGCGCGCTGCTCCTGGCGCTGGTCGTGTTCGGCGGGGCGCTCTTTGCCAACATGCGCGAACTCAACGCCTTTGCCATCGGCGAGGACAACGCGCGCTCCGTCGGCGTGCATGTGAAGAGAGTGAAGCTGACGGTGCTCGTGTGCGTTTCCGCGCTCATCGGCGTCTGCGTGTCCATCGGCGGCACCATCGGCTTTGTCGGGCTGGTCACGCCGCATATGACGCGCATGATCGTCGGGCCGAACCACCGCCGCCTGCTCCCGGCCAGTGTGTTCTCGGGCGCGGTGTTTTTGCTGCTGGCCGATCTGATCGCCAGAGTGCTGCTCAGCCCGCGCGAGCTGCCCATCGGCGTGGTGACGAGCCTCGTGGGCGCGGCCGCGTTTGTGGCCATTTTCATGCAGAGCAGGAGGGCCGGATAAAGATGACCATGCTTTCCGTTCAGGGCCTGACGGTGCGCTACGGGGCCAAGACCATCGTGGAGGATGTGAGCTTCGAGGTGCGCGAGGGCGAATGGGTGATGCTGGCCGGGCCGAACGGCGCGGGCAAATCCACCATCGCGGGCGCGCTCTCGCAGGGCGTGCCGCACAGGGGGCGCATCGAGCTGGGCGGGCAGGACGTGCGCGCGCTCAAGCCCGGGCAGATCGCCCGTTACATGGGCGTGCTGGCGCAGAGCCATGCGGTGGGCTATTCGTTCACGGTGGAAGAGGTCGTCGCTCTCGGGCGCTACGCCCATTCGCGCGGCATGCTCTCGGCGAAGAGCGAGCGCGACGGCGAGCTGATCCGCAAGGCGCTGGAGATGACGGGGCTCGAGCCGCTGCGGGGGCAGTCTGTGCTCACGCTCTCGGGCGGCGAGCTGCAGCGCGTGTTCCTTGCGCAGGTCTTTGCGCAGGATCCGAAGCTGCTCGTGCTCGACGAGCCGACCAACCACCTCGACCTCAAGTTTCAGCAGCAGGTGTTCGATCTGATCCGCCTTTGGCTCATGCAGCCCGGGCGGGCCGTGCTCTCCGTGGTGCACGATCTGAGCCTTGCGCGCGCGTACGGCTCGCGGGCCATCCTCCTGCACAGGGGCCGCGTCGTGTGCGACGCGCCGACGCAGCAGGCCTTCACGCCGGAGAACCTTCTGCAGGTGTACGACATAGACGTCTACGCATGGATGCGCACGATGCTCGGCCAATGGAATCAATAAAAAAAGAGCGGCATTTCTTTTTGGAAAGAAATGCCGCTTTCGCATGCCGCTCGTCACGGCGCGCGCTTACAATTGTGTGAAGAAGAACCGCGTGCTGCGCCCGGCTGCGTCCGTGAACACGGAGATGATCTTCTTGCCGTATACGCCCAGCGCATCGCGCATCGCCGCCGCGTTTTCCAGCACGATGTCCGCTTCCATGGTGCAGACGCAGTCCCAAAGCGCGTCCAGATTGCGCCCGTAATGCTCGGGAAGAGACAGAGCGCGCGCCAGTTCGTCGTGCGCAGTTTCGCGGTCTACCATTTTGGAACCATCAACAACATACCTTACCATTCCCAGTTCCACCAACCTTCCTGTTCATATTGATCTTCTTCGTAAAGATAATCCGTATCGTACCAGCCCTCATAGAGCTGTTCGAAGCTTTCGTAATGGTCTGCCGTGTAGAAGATGAGCCCGTCGTTGGAGAAGACGAGCCGCTCCGCCCCGCGGTAGCCGCCCGCGTAGTTTGCGTCGCATTCATACCACGTCCGGCCGAATTCGTCCGGAAGCAGACCTTCGAGGTTGCCGAAGTAGTTGCCGCCGATGCAGAAGCCGTAGCCGATCTCCCAGAGGTTTCCTTTGGAGGAATCCCAGCCCAGCTCCCATGCCTCTTCTTTGGTGAGGTAGTTTGGCGGAAGCTCGCCGAAGACGTGCAGATACAGCGCGACGTCTGCGGAAGAGAAGTAGTCGCAGCCCCGTTCGACGAAGCTCTCTTCGGTCATGGCGCATTCTCCGTCGAAGAGCACTTCCTCCGTCTGCGCGAAGCAGGCGCCGAGCAGCAGCATCAGCAAAAGGAGCCCGGCGAGGAATTTTTTCAGCATGCGTTTTCGCCTCCTGTTCTCTATTATACCGCAAAGCGGCCGTTCGTGCAAACATTCGTTTGACAGGAGCAGAGGAATGTGGTATATTGAGCAATAATTGCTGTGAGGGGAAGAAGTACCCTGCAGGCGCGCTCTCAAGAGAGCCTCCGGTCGGTGGAAGGAGGCGGGCGGCGGCAGAGGGAATACATCCCGGAGCTGGCAGGGCGAGAGCCGCTTCGGCGGCGCGTAGTCCTGTCCGGGTGCGCCCGTGAACGCGCGCGACGAGGCCGCTTTTTTACATAAAAACAGCGGCGAACGGAAGTGGTACCGCGGTGCGAATACGCCGCCTTCCGGGCTGTGCAGGCCCGGCGGGCGGTTTTGTTTTTTTCTGTAACGGAACAGGGGGCAAAATAAAATGAAATTTACCGAACAGGTGTTCTCCCGGAATATGGCGCCGGTCACCGGCAGCGCCATCCGCGATATTTTCAAGCTGCTGGGCAAGCCCGGCATGATCTCCTTCGCGGGAGGCAACCCCTCCAACGCGGCGCTGGAGCCGGACGTCATCGCGCCCATCGCCGAGCGGGTCGTGCGCGAGCACGGCAGGCCGCTGCTGCAATACGGCGGCACGGAGGGCTTCGCGCCCCTGCGCGAGAGCGCCGCAGCCTTTCTGAACACGAGCGGCGTCGTCTGCACGCCGGAGCACATCCTGCCCACGCAGGGCTCCACGCAGGCGATCGACCTGCTGCTCAAGGCTCTGGTCGATCCGGGCGACACCGTGCTGTGCGAAAGCCCGACGTTTCTGGGCACCATTCAGGCCATGCGTCTCTACGGCGCGAATATCGTCTCCGTGCCCACGGACGAATACGGCATGATCCCCGAGGCGGCGGAGGAGGCCATCCAAAAACACCGGCCGAAGCTGCTCTATATCATCCCCACCTTCCAGAATCCTACGGGTGTGACGCTCACGCTGGAGAGAAGGAGGTCGATCGCCGCTCTCGGCGCGAAGTACGGCGTGGTCATCGCCGAGGACGACCCCTACCGCGACCTGCGCTACAGCAGCGAGGCGCTGCCGAGCATCCAGTCGTTCGACGAGGAGGGCTGGGTGGTCTATCTCTCCAGCTTCTCCAAGCTCATCTCGCCCGGCATGCGCGTGGGCTGCGCTGTGGTCAAGCCCGCGTCCCTGCTGCGCAAGATGGTCATCGGCAAGCAGTCCGCCGACGTGCATTCGCCCCTGATCACGCAGGCGATCATCGACGATTATCTGCGTCAGGGCCTTCTGCCGGAGCATATCCGCCAAATCTGCGGCTTTTATAAGGAACAGCTCGGCGCTATGCTGGAGGGCTTTGAGCTCTTCCCGCAGGGCACGCGGCACACCGTACCCGAGGGCGGCCTGTTCGTGTGGGCGTCCCTTCCGGAGCATATGGACGCGCTGGCGCTTTTGAACAAGGCGGTCGAAAAGGGCGTGGCGTTCGTCCCGGGCGTGCATTTCTATCCCGAAGGCGGCCATCAGAATACCCTGCGCCTGAATTTCTCCAACGCGGCCGTGCCGCAGATCAACGAGGGCATGGCCCGCCTCGCCGAGGTCATCAAAGAAGCAATGTAACCAAGATAAAGGAGTGTATAGATCATGGCAAACGCATACGACATTCTCAAAGAACGCGGCTTTATCGCTCAGGTCACCTACGAGGACGACCTGCGCAAGGCCTTTGACGAGGGCATGGTCACCTTCTACACCGGCTTCGATCCGACCGCCGACAGCCTGCACATCGGCCACTATATCCCCGTCATGGCCATGGCGCACCTGCAGAGGGCCGGCCATAAGCCGATCGCGCTCATGGGCGGCGGCACCGGCATGATCGGCGACCCCTCCGGCAAGAGCGACCTGCGCAAGGTGCTCACCGTCGAGGATATCGACCACAACGTGGAATGCTTTAAAAAGCAGATGTCCAAATTTCTGGATTTCGACCCGGAAAAGCCCAACTGCGCCGTGATCGTGAACAATGCGGACTGGCTGCGCAGCCTGAACTACATCGACTTCCTGCGCGACGTCGGCGCCCTCTTCTCCGTCAACCGCATGCTCACCGCCGAGTGCTACAAGC
>JAUMYC010000211.1 GCA_030528845.1 Eubacteriales bacterium | reverse complement strand
ATGTTTAAGCAGGATCTCTCCGATGCGCGCGCGGGAGCGGTACTGCTGCTCGGCCAGGCCGTTTCGCGTCATCACATACCAGTAGCCCACGGAGTAGGGCGGCATGTAGATCATAAACGTCGTCTCCGGGTGCGCCCGGACGTACGACTCGATATGCTTTTCAAGGTTGCCTATGGCGCGCTCGCTGCGATATTCCGGATCGACCATCTCGCTCCACGGCTCGTCGGGGATGCTGTCAACCACACTCTGCGCGCTGAAGGTCACGTCCGTCCACTTGTACATGTCGTCGCGCTTGGTATCAAGCGGCTTGCCGATGTTTTTGAGCATCCTGGGAATCGTGACCGCCAGCACATCAAAATTGAGCAGGTAATTCACATCGTCCAGCAGGCTGTCGTTCCACATGTAGGGATAGATCTCCTCCATGTCGTCAACAAGGCCCATCAGGCTGTAGGCATCCACGGCGAGGATGGCCATATCCAGCGTTTCCCCGCGCTTTTCCTTCGCCTTGTAGATGTGGTCAAGCTGCCAGCCCATCTGCGCGATGTAGGAACCGCGCATGGGCAGCTTCACCGACTGAACGGAAAAGTGCTCGTCGATGACCGACGGCTTCATCATCTCCACCATCGACGTGCCCAGCACCACGGCGTTGTAATCGTAGTTTCTGACGATGCCGGGGTTGTTGTAGCTCTCCTGATCGTACAGCGGCAGGATGGAGGATTCGCGGTAGATCTCAAACGGATCGACGGCAAACACCGCGCCCGCGCACAGAAAAAGAAGCGCCGCGCACGCCGCAAGCGTCAAAACCGCCCAGCGCATCCTCGATCGGATCATTGCCGTCCCCCCCTTTGCTTCTTTCTTCATACGGGACTAGTTTACGGCCTTTTTGAGCAAATGTCAATTCTCTGCCCGCATTGCGCTGCCGGCAAATAAATCAGTTGGCATTTTGGGGCGCAGCGGGTATAATGGACTTACTGAATCATACAATCAACACGAAAGGGGCTGTCACCATGTCCAATACCCATATCCCGACGCCGCACATCACCGCGAAAGAGGGCGACTTCGCCCGCACCGTGCTCATGCCCGGCGATCCGCTGCGCGCCAAGTTCATCGCTGAAAACTTCCTTGAAGACGCTGTGCTGGTCAACAATGTCCGCGGCGTGCAGGGCTACACCGGCACCTACAAGGGCAAGCGCGTCTCCGTCATGGCCTCCGGCATGGGCATGCCGTCCATCGGCATCTACTCCTACGAGCTGTTCAACTACTACGGCGTGGAAAACATCATCCGCGTGGGCACCGCCGGCGGCATCGGCGACAACGTGAAGGTGCGCGACATCGTCATCGGCATGAGCGCCTACACCAACTCCAACTTCGGCCGCCAGTGGTTTGACGGCAACGTCGCGCCCTGCTGCTCCTTTAAGCTGCTGGACGCCGCCGTGAAGGCCGCGCGCGCGATGGGCATCGAGCCCAACGTCGGCGCCCTCTACTCCTCCGACATCTTCTACGACGAGGCGGGCGGCGCCGGCAAGCTCAAAAAGCTCGGCGTGCTGGCGACCGAGATGGAAACCGCCGCGCTCTACCTCAACGCCGCGCGCGCGGGCAAGAACGCGCTGGCCATCTGCACCATCTCCGACCACATCTTCACCGGCGAATCCCTGCCGGCGCAGGAGCGTCAGGTCGGCTTCACCAAGATGATGGAAATCGCGCTGGAGATCGCATAATGAGTATCGACAAGGCAAGAGCCCATCTCAAAAAGCACGGGCTTGACGACCGCATCATCGAGCTTGACGTGTCCAGCGCGACTGTCGCACTGGCTGCGCAGGCGCTTGGCTGCGAGCCGGCGCACATCGCCAAGACGCTCTCCTTTGAGCAGGGCGAAAGCGCCGTGCTCATCCTCGCCGCCGGCGATGCGCGCATCGACAACCCGAAATTCAAGGCACAGTTCGGCATGAAGGCGCGCATGCTCGGCGCGGACCGCGTCGAGGCGCTCATCGGCCATGCCGTGGGCGGAGTATGCCCGTTCGGCGTCAATCCCGGCATTCCCGTGTATCTGGATCAGTCGCTTCGCGCTTACGATATCGTCTACCCCGCCGCGGGCAACAGCGCCAGCGGCGTGCGGCTGACGGTTGAGGAGCTTGAGCGCGCGAGCGAAGCCGTCGGCTGGGTGGACGTGACCAAATAAGCGGCGCGATGCCAATCTTTTCACACAAATACACGACATAAAGAAGGACAGATTATGCTCGACAGAATTTTCATTTCTTCCGATATCGAGGGCACCTGCGGCATCTGCGACTGGGCCGAGACGGAGCTGAACAAGCCGGATTACGCGTACTTCCGCAGCCAGATGACCTCTGAGGTCGCCGCGGCGTGCGAGGGCGCGTTTGCCGGCGGCAGCGACGGCATCCTCATCAAGGACGCACACGACAGCGCGCGCAACCTGCTGCCCGACCGCCTGCCGGAAAATATCCAGATCTTCCGCGGCTGGGGCAATGATATCCACTCGATGATGTCCGGCGTGGACGCCAGCTTTGCCGGCGCGATGTTCACCGGCTATCACTCCTCTTCCAACATGGACACGAACCCGCTGGCGCACACCATGAACACGCAGAACGTCTCCGTCCGCATCAACGGCATCCAGACCAGCGAGCTGGTGATCAACGCCTTTGTACTGGCGATGTACGACGTGCCGCTGCTGATGGTCGGCGGCGACGCCGGCGTATGCGAACAGGCCAAGCGGCTCAACCCCAACATCTATACCGTGCCGGTGCAGTCGGGCAGGGGCGGCGGCACCATTTCCATCCATCCCGCCGAGGCCGTGCGCCGCTATCGCGAGACGGCGGAAAAGGCCGTGCGCGAGGGCATCGCCAATCCGGACAAGTTCAAAATCGACCTGCCCAACAAGTTTGACGTGGAGGTCGAGTTCGTCAAGCACTTTAAAGCCCGCCGCGCCAGCTTCTATCCGGGCGTCCGCCAGACGGGCCCGCGCAGCGTGCGCTTCTCCTCGGATGCGTACTATGAGGTGCTGCGCTTCTTCATGTTCTGCCTGTAAGTCTGATTTATTTTTCTCTCCCCAAAGGGAGAGAAATTTTTTTCAAAAGATGACAATGGGGCCGTGCATCGCGGGATGCACGGCCCCTGTTTGTCAAAAACTCTTGCCTCCCTTTGATAAGGGGAGGCGGCACAGCGCCAGCTGTGACGGAGAGGTTGTATGCTGGCATCGGCTTCATGTCTTCAAACATGCCGATCATGCCGACATCACATATTCTCCGCTACGACCTTCTCGATGTACGCCTTCTGCTCGTCCGTGAGCGCGGGGAAGGGTTTGCGGCAACCGCCGCAGTCGATGCCCTGCGTGGCAAGGATATGCTTGATGGACGGGAAGAGCGAGCAGGAGACGAGCGCCTGCATGATGTTGTTCGCCCTGCGCTGCAGCGCCTGCGCCAGCTCATAATCCTTGGCCGCGTACGCCGCCTCGATCTTCGTAAAGAGCGGGAGGGTGAAGTTGAACGTGGAGCCGATCGCGCCGTCCGCGCCGAGCATGCGCGCGCCGATATACACCTCGTCAAAGCCGCCGTAGATCACCAGCTCTTCATTGAGGTTCTTGATGCGCTCCATCTGATAGAGGTTGAGGCTCGTCTGCTTGATGCCGGCGATCGTGCCGTCGGTCAGGATGCCCTTGATGTAGGGATTGTCGATGTCCAGCTCAATGCCGGTGTTGCCCGGGAAATTATACAGGAACAGCGGCACGTCGGCGGCGTTTTTGAGTTCCGCAAAGTACTCGGCGATCGCCTTCATGCCGAACTTGTAGTAGTAGGGCACGGTGGAGATCATCGCATCGTAGCCAAGCGCCTTGGCCGCCTTGGCGTAGCGAACGGCCTCGTCGGTGTGGATAGACGCGACGGAAGCCATGAGCTTCGTATCCTTCCTGCCGGCATAGGAGGCCGCCGCCTCAAGGCCCTCCATGCGCTCCTCAAAGGTG
>JAUMYC010000210.1 GCA_030528845.1 Eubacteriales bacterium | reverse complement strand
GCAATTTCTACCACGAAAAGGACGGCGTGCGCGGCGAGAACGTGCTCAGCAGCGGCGGCCTGTTTAAACTGGGCGAGCTCACGCTGGGCTTCGTCGGCGTCATGACCCCGGAGACCTTCTCCAAATCCGCCCCCGCCTATTTCCAGGACGAAAACGGCGAATTTATCTACGGCCTCTCCGGCGGCGATACGGGCGAAGAGCTGCAGGCCGACGTGCAGAAAGCCATCGACTCTGCAAGGGCGCAGGGCGCGGATCTCGTGATCGGCCTCGGCCATCTGGGGCTGGATTCTGCCTCCGAGCCCTGGACGAGCGCGACCACGCTCTCCAATATCTCCGGCATGGACGCCTTCATCGACGGCCATTCTCACACCGAATGCGAGCACAGCACGATCACCGACAAGGACGGCGAAAGCGTGGTGCTCGTGCAGACGGGCGAGTATTTCCACAACATCGGCTTGATGATCATCGACGCCGAGACCCATGAGATCAAGACCGAGCTGATCGGCTATAATGAACTGACCGAAAAGGGCACGGACGAAAACGGCGAAGAGACCGACGTGGTCGTGGGCTACGAGCTCGTTTCCGAGCTGTACACCGGCGCAAAATGGCCCGTAGACGAGCAGACCGCCGAGCTCAAGAACAATTGGATCACGACCATCGAAGAAAGCCTCGGCGTGGTGATCGCCACCACCGAGCTCACCTTCGACAACTACGACGCCGAGGGCAACCGCATCTCGCGCAAACAGGCCACCAACTCGGGCGATCTCGCGGCCGACGCCCTGTACTGGCTCTTTGACGATATGGGAATGAACGTGGACGTGGCCATCACCAACGCGGGCGGCCTGCGCAACAAGGCCATCACCGGTGAGATCACCTACACCCTCTGCAAGAGCATGCACACCTTCGGCAACCACGCCTGCCTGCGCACCGTGACGGGCCAGCAGCTGCTCGACGCCCTTGAATGGGGTGCGCGCGGCATCGGCTTTGACGACGATATCGGCGCGTTCATGCAGGTCTCCGGCATCACCTTCTCCATCGATCCCACGATCGAACCCACGTCCGTCTGCGACGAATACGAAATGTGGGTCAGCGGCCCCACGGGCGAATATAAAGTGCAGGACGTGCAGGTCTACAACAAGAAGACCAACGCCTATGAACCGCTGGATCTCGAAGCCAAGTATAACCTCTCCGGCTACGATACCTTCCTGACCAAGGCCGTGGACGGCTACACCATGTTTGACGGCACTGCCGTCGTGATGGACCACGCCATGGAGGATTATCTGGTCCTGGCCAATTACTTCACGGCCTTTGAGGGCGGCGTGATCGAAGCGACGAACTCTCCCCTGCTGGCAAAGTACCCCAACATGCTGCTGGACTATTCCGACGTGAACGGCTCCGGCCGCATCACGATCCTGCCTGCAGAATAAACACCCCCGCAAAAAACGGAGCCTGCCCGGCTCCGTTTTTTTCTGCGCGAAAGGACGCCCCGCGCGCCATGCTTTACGGGAACACGGCTGTAAAGGACGGAAAATGATGGTATAATAAGGTTTAGGAATCCGCTGTGCGGATTCCGGGTCGAAAGCCCGCGGCAGCGAGGATTTCGACAAACATGGTATAATCCAGATATCATCATTCGGGAGGAAGCAGAGCTTATGAAAATTTCCAAGCAGGACGCGCTGGCGTGGTTCAGCTTCTTTGCACAGCTGGACGAGGACGAGGAGCTCATGCCCTATCAGCAGGAGATCGTCTATGCCGTTTTTGCACAGATCGAGCGGGCGATCGAAGCGCGGGACGAAGAACTGCGCGCGCAGATCAGCGGTCTGCAGTCGCTCTGCGGCCGCAGCTATTTCGTGGGCGACGAGGAAAAATTCGCCCGGGGCTGCCGCTCCTGCCTGCTCGGCACGGGGCTGAGCGCCATCCGCAAGACGAACAAATGCAACATCGAATGCAAATTCTGCTATAATTACGGCGAGCTGGACTGCCAGCCGCCCATCGGCGAGGGCATGTGGGAGATCGGCGGCACGAAATTCCGCGAGGAGGATATCGAGCTGCTGCTCTCCATCGGCCCGAAGCCCAGCGGCGTTTCGTATGTCTACCTCGAGCCGTTTATGGAGATCGAGCGCTACTACAGCATCATCCGGCGCTTCCGCGCGGCGGGCGTGCATCAGCACCTCTATACCAACGGTCTCTTGGCCAACGAAGAAAACCTGCGCGCGCTGGGCGAGGCAGGGCTGGACGAGCTGCGCTTTAATCTGGGCGCGTCCGGCTGCGCGGACAGGGTGATCGAAAACATCGCCGTTGCCAAAAAATACATCCCCTATGTGGGCATAGAAACGCCCATGACCCCCGAGTTCTTCGCGCAGTTCGCCGCCAAAAAGCAGCGCATCCTTGCGACCGGGCTGGATTTCATCAACTGCGCCGAGCTGCACCTGAACCCGAACAACATCGCCAACTATGAGGGCGAGAGCATGTACATCTGCCGCCACGGCTACATCTCCCCCATCTGGAGCCACGAGCTCACGCTGCGCTTTATGAAAGCCGCCTGCGACGAAAACTGGCCCGTCGCCGTGCACGACTGCTGCAACAAGACCAAGTTTGCGCGCGACCTCAACCTCAAGGCCAAAGAGGGCGGCTGGTTCGGCGCGAGCGATTACGCCTGCGAGTTCGACCGGCCCCCGTTCGAGTTCTTCCTGCCCGTATTGGAGGACGACAGCCTCCCCTTCCTGGAGGAGGAAGAGCTGCCGGAGGGCTATCGCCCGGGCGAATTCTTCTATTGATCCATTCTACATAAAAAAAGCAGGCCGAGGCCTGCTTTTTTTATGTTCTTGTTCAAATGCCGAAGGTGGAATCGATCCGATAGCCCCAATACTGCGGGCGGGCGACGACCATGAAATACAGTTCTTCAAACTGCCGAGCATTGCCGATCTCCACGCGCAGCTCGTATTCGCCGGGGCCTTCGGGCAGCTCGGCGGCTTTGCGCATGTCCGCCCGGTGATACGCCGGGATGACCAGCGTCTTTTCCGCGCAGTCGATGATCGGCTCGCCGTCGAGCCACGCCTTCACCGGGCTCGCCGTGCACAGCTTGAGCGTGGCCGCGCCCTCGCCCGTGAGCCGCAGCTTCGTCGTGAGCGAGATCGCGTCCCCCTGCGGCAGCTCCTGCGCACAGATACGGTTTTCCCTGCAGCGCACGACGCCCCGATCTCCCTGCACGTCGTATTGCCAGTCCATCGTGGGGATAGCGTTGAGCGGCAAAAATTCGCTGTTCCAATAGATCCCGCTGATCAAGCGGCGCACCTCCAGCGTTCCGTGCCAGAGCGCCTCCTTTTCCTCGGGCGCAGTCATGCTCAGCGCGGCGGTCTTTGTTTCGGCGGGTTCGAGCACGAGCTCCGTCCCTTCGCACGCAAAGCCCTCGGCGCGGGCGACCAGCGCGAGCCGCTGCGCGACGGGCTGCAGATTCTTCACTTCCACGAGCACGCTCTGCGTCTCTCCCGGAGCAAAGGCCGGGCAGCGGTGCAGGCGCAGCTCGAGATCGTGCTCCTTGAACGCGCCGACGGGCAGGCGATACAGCTCCACATCGGAAAGATACGGGATGACGAACGCGCTCTTGTCCGCCTGCTGGGCATAATGCTCCTGCACAAGGCGGCGCGCGGCGATGGAGCGCTCGGTCAGTTCGGTGATCGTCGCCGGGGCGCGGAAGCCGGTGATCGGCTTGCTGGTGATGATCCTCTCGCCCAGCGGCTCCGTCCAGTACGGATCGAGATAGGCTGTGCCGTGCAGAATACCCAGCAGCGAGCCGAGCGTCGCCACGGTGCAGTCGGTGTCATAGCCGCAGTTGATGGTCGTGAGCATCTGCTTTGTGAAGCCCTCTTCATAGAGCCAGCCGACCAGCGTGAAGGCGATGTTCACCGGCGCATAGGTGAAATTGTCCCCTGCAAATGCGTCGATGATGGCCTGCCGCGCCTCGACCCAGCCCATGCCCTTGTGATAG
>JAUMYC010000032.1 GCA_030528845.1 Eubacteriales bacterium | reverse complement strand
TGATCTGCTTGACGGCGGCCAGATCGATGCCGTTCGGGTCGTAGATCCAGCCGTTGGAATCGGACATGGTGACGACCTTCGCGCCCAGCTGCGTGGCCTTCTGCGCGGCGTAGATGGCCACGTTGCCCGCGCCGGAGACGACCACGGTCTTTCCGGCGAAGTCGATGCCCTTGCGGCGCAGCATTTCCTGCGTGAAGTAGACCAGGCCGTAGCCGGTGGCCTCCTTGCGGGCGAGGGAGCCGCCGTAGGTGAGGCCCTTGCCGGTGAGCACGCCTTCATAGAGGTTGGTCAGGCGCTTGTACTGGCCGTACATATAGCCGATCTCTCGCGCGCCGGTGCCGATGTCGCCCGCGGGCACGTCGGTGTCCGCGCCGATATACTTGGTCAGCTCGGTCATGAAGCTCTGGCAGAAGGCCATGACTTCGCGGTCGCTCTTGCCCTTGGGGTCAAAATCGGAGCCGCCCTTGCCGCCGCCGATGGGCAGGCCGGTCAGGCTGTTTTTGAAGATCTGCTCAAAGCCGAGGAATTTGAGGATGGAAAGGTTGACGGAAGGATGCAGACGGATGCCGCCCTTGTAGGGGCCGATGGCGTTGTTATACTGCACGCGGTAGCCGCGGTTGACCTGCACCTTGCCCTTGTCGTCCACCCACGGCACCTTGAATTCGATCACGCGGTCGGGCTCGACCAGCCTCTCGAGAATGCCGTTTGCTTCATATTCGGGGTGTTTTTCGACGATCGGCTCGAGAGATTCCAGGACCTCGGTGGCGGCCTGAAGGAACTCCGGCTCGTTCGCATTCTTGGCGATCAGCGCGTTCAAAACATTTTTCACATAAGACATGGCGTTTGCCTCCCCAATTCAAACAAATAAGACCGAATGCAGAAAGTATACGCGCGCGAGGGCGGTCTTGTCAATATCTGTGCAGGCGAATCCTGCGTTCTTTGCGAAAAAAACCGTGATGTCCTCGTGAATTTGCATGATTTGAACATTCGCTGCTGCAATTAGCTGTTTTTGGACAACTCGCGCAGCCGTCTTGCCAGCTCGAAATATTCCTCGTTGAGCGCCTGCGGGTCGTCGCCCTTTTTGGGCGCGGCGAGGCGCGCGCTGAGCACGGCCATGCGCATTTCCAGCACGCTGCGGTCGAGCTGCGCATCCTCCTGCGCCCGGTCGGCCTGCAGGGAGGCTCTGTACTGCTCCGACCCGCCCTCGAACGTGCGCAGCGCGCCGTCCTCGAAGAGGAGGAGCCTGCCGGCAAGGGAGGAGACGAAGCGCTCGTCGTGGCTGACGAAGAGCAGAGTGCCCGCGTAGCCGCAAAGCAGCTGTTCGAGTGCCTCCATCGTGTAGATGTCGAGGTGGTTGGTCGGCTCGTCGAGGATGAGGAAATTCACCTCCGAGAGCATCAGCCGCGCAAGGGCGACCTTGGCCTTTTCGCCGCCGGAGAGCAGCTGCGCCGGCTTGAACAGCTCGTTTTCCTTCAGCCCCAGCCGCGCCAGCACCGTGCGCGCCTCGGATTCGGAAAAGGGCGAGAGCGCCATGGCGTTTTGCAGGGCCGTGCGCTCAAGCTCCAGCGCTTCGGCGTGCTCCTGCCCGAAATAGCCGATCTTTGCGCCGGGCGCGAGGCGGATGCGCGGGTCGTTTCCCTGCAGGATGCGGCGGATCAGGCTCGTTTTGCCGCAGCCGTTTTTGCCCAGCAGCGCGGTGCGGCTGCCGGTCGGCACGCGTGCGGAGGCGTTTTGCAAAAGCGCCCGCCCGCCGATGCGCATGGTGAAGCCGCGCAGCTCCAGCATGGTCTTCGAGACCACCGGCGAGGCCCCGCCCAGCGCCATGCGGATCTCCGGATCCTCGCGCACGCGCTCCTTCTTTTCCAGATGGTTCAGACGACTCTCGATGGCCTTGCGCTCCTTGGCGATCTTTTCCACGATCTCGGTCGCCCCGCGCTTGTGCAGCCGGGCTTCGGAATTGCCCATGCGCTTGGGCGCCCTGCGCACCTGCGAGGCCTGCTCGGTCTTGCTCTGGATCACTTTGCGCAGCCGGGCCTGCTCGGCGCGGTAGGCGTCGTATTCGAAGCGGGCAAATTCCATGCGGCGTTCACGTTCGGCGCGATAGGCCGCGTAGTTTCCGGGGAAAATCTCCAGCGCGCCGTCGCGCAGCTCCGCGATGGACGTGCAGACGGCGTCGAGCAGCGCGCGGTCATGCGAAACGAGCAGCAGCGCGCCCGGATAGGCCAGCAGCTGCTGCCGGAGCTGCGCGACGCCGTCGGCGTCGAGGTCGGTGGTGGGCTCGTCGGCCAGCAGCACATGCGCCCGGCTGGAGAGCGCCGCGGCGATGCGCCTGCGCGTCTTTTCGCCGCCGGAGAGCCCCTCGCGCTTCTCCTGCGCCTGGAACACGGCGCCGATGCGCTCGTCGAACGTCTCCGCGTCGTCGTCGCCGGTCTGCCGGATATAGGAGACGGGGCGATAGCGCCGCACGACGCCGCTCTCGGGCTCGAGCTCGCCCGCCAGCGCGCGCAGCAGCGTCGTCTTGCCCGCGCCGTTTTCGCCCACGAGGCCGATCCTCTCGCCTTCATGGATGCGAAAGGACGGGATATTGAGGATGGTCTTCATGCCAAAGGACAGCCGCAGGTCGGTTGCCTCCAAAAATAAACGTGCCAAAGGGCTTCCCTCCCGTTCGATCAGAAACAATGATGATGAGCGGAAGGAGCGGCCTGCTTCGGCACGATCCCAAAAGCGCGCAAAAAAACAGAGCTCCGCTTCCATCCGCTGAAAACAGGAGCACGACAAAGCAGCGGCCCCGCAGCGTTTCTCTGCTGCGCGCCCGAAAGCCCCGTCATGCCGGTTTTAGCGAATCTTCATCTGCGGCTGGCCCTGCTCTTTCTTCGGTATTTTTTGCGCCCTGCTGCGCAGAGCACGGATACAGTATAACGCCTGCCGACAGAGCTTGTCAACAGGCGTTTGTGCGCGCATTAGGGCCGCGCGGGCAGCAGGTATTCCGCGGCGTAGTCCATGACGTGCACCAGCAGCTCGTCATAGCCGCAGTTATCATATTCCTTGGCGTGGTTGCGGCGCGCGTTTTCATAATAGCCCATGCCGCCGCGGGTGGAGATGTCGATGCTCACGCAGGCCAGCGGCACGCTGCGCGGCGTATAGGCGGAGAGATGCTCGTCGATATCGCGGAAAAAGCACAGGGGGAGCGGGCCGCTGCTCATGTCCAGCCCGAGCCGCCCGTATCTCTCCGAAAAGGCGAGCCCTTCGCCCAGCTCGGCGGCGAAATCTTCTATGCTGCCGCCGCTCCAGCCGCGCAGCTCGCCCACGTTTTCCAGAAAGTTATACAGCGCGTCTTCCCGGGAGAGGAATTCGGCCAGGTTCACCGCCAGATCGTCGCTGGCCTTCTGCGCGCGTTCGCTCAGATAGGCGCCGCCGCCGTGGGTATAGCGGCCGTATTGCTCATAATCGATGAAGACGACGGCGGAATCGATATAGGCCTCGATCCAGCCGATGAGCGCCTTCGTCTCCGGCTCGCTGCCCAGATACGCGCCCGGATAATCCGACGAGCCGGGCTCGTTGGAGTGGTAGGCCTGGCTCGCGTCCGGGGAGAGCTGGCCCGCGTTCGCGCAGGGGAAGTTCATGTCCAGATCCACGCCGCCGTCGTTGGAATACCAGTCGATGCCCTCGTCGAGCTCGAGCACGGCGCGGCCGTCCGGGTTGACGCAGGGCACGGCTACCACCGTGAAGGCCTCTAAGAGCTCCATCACTTCTTCATTGCCCGTGGAATAGGCGCTGAGCAGCCCGCAGAGCTGCTTGAGGATGTACATCGTGCCGGCGGTCTCCTTTGCGCGCACGCCGCCCGTGAGCAGGATGCAGCTGCTGCCCCGGCCCACGCGCACGGAATAGATATTCCTGCCGCGCGCGCTCTGCCCGATGATGTCCACGTTGGCGATGGGATGGGCGGAGATGTCGTAAAAGAGCTCTTCAAGCTCCTGCCAGGAGTATTTGAGCTCCAGATCGACATAGAGGTTTTTGTATTCCTCCGCGTTGATCAGGCTGATCCAGTCTCGCGGCGAGGCCACGGCCTCGTAATATTCCTCGCCCGGCATGCCCTCGATGGTAAACTCGGCCAGCCCGGAGGCGGCCTGCGTCATTTTCTCCAGAGAAAGGGGAGCGGCGAGCGCGCCCTGCGCAAGCATGCACAGGAGCAGCAGGATCGTCAGCGCGCGCTTCATGCAAAAGCGCCTCCTTTGCGTATCGTGCGTGGCGTTATTTCTGCCTCTTTTTAGCAGCATATCCCATCATACCACGAAAACGCGCGCCGGGGAAGATTGTTTTGCGTAAGGTTTGCGCAGGGGAAGGGCGCGGTGCTATAATCGCAGGGGAAAAACGCGCGTCTGCGGCGGAGGAGAGCGGGGAAAGAGAATGGCGGCGAAGTATTGGACGCCGGATTACAGCGGGCATTTTGCCTGCAAAGCGGGCGGCTGCAAAATGAGCTGCTGCAGCGGCTGGCGGATCGAGCTGCGGCGGGAGGAATACGAGCGGCTGCGCGCGCTGGAGCAAAACGCCGCCCTTGCGCAGCGTCTGCAGGGCGCGCTGGCCCTTTGCGCAGACGGAGCGCGCGCCGTGTTCGTGCGCACGGAGCGGGGAGACTGCCCGCTTTTGCGCCGGGACGGGCTGTGCGCGCTGCAGGCGGAATGCGGCGAAGAGGCGCTGCCCGCCGTGTGTCGGGAATACCCCCGCAGCGTGCGCGCGGATTACGCCTGCGAGGTCGCCTTCTCCGCCAGCTGCGAGGCCGTGGCGGAGCTGCTCTTTGCCGCGCAGGAGCCACTGGGCTTCGTGCAGCGGGAATGGCCGCAGGGCGAGCCTTGCGGGGATGGCGCGCTGCGGCGGACGGTTCTCTTGCGCACGGCGTTCATGCGGCTTTTGCAGCGGAGGGAGGTCTCGCTGCCGGAGAGAATGGCGCAGCTTGCCGCGCTGCTGCAGCGGCTGCAGGAGTGTGAGGAGGCGGGCGGGGCCGCCGGGCTGCGGCGGGAGCTTGCGCGCTGGTCGGGCGACCGCAAGGGTCGCCCCTACGAACAGGAGCCTGCGCGTGAGGAGGAGTTTATGCCGCGGCAGTTTTGCGCCCCCGCGCCCGACTGGGTGCATCTCGCTGCGCCGCTGGCGCTGTGCGGCGCGTTTTTTGCGGGAAGAGAGCCGTACGGCACGCTCTGGGAGCATCTCACGCGCGCGCTCGGCCTGCCGGAGGAGCGCGCGGACTGGTCGGAGGAGGCGCTTGCACGCGCGGCGCACGCCTATGCCGCGCTGAAGGAGCGCTTCGAGCGCAGTCACCCGCTGTGGCAGGCGCATTGGGAGCGGCTCATGGCAAATTACGCCTTCTACGCGCGCGTGCCCGTTTCCGGACGGCTGGCCGGGCTGCGGGAGGAGGCGCTCGTCTTCTCCGCCTGCTATGCGCTGACGAAATTCGCGGCGGTCTGCTGCGCGCAGGAGGGCGAGCCGAGCTCCGTGGTCGCGCGGGTGATGCGGCTGACGGAGCACAGCGGGTTTGACCGGCGCTGCGCGGAATTGATGCGCGAGGGGAGCTTCGGAGCGCCGGAGCGCCTGCGAGACATGCTGCTGTTTGTGTGAACGGGCCTTGAACTGACGAACAGAAAAGAGGTGCGTTTTACCGGGTATCCGTAGAATAGTTAAACCGACCTATGGTTACGATCATAGGTCGGTTTTTTTGCAATATGTACCGGTTTCGGAAAGGCTCCCTTGTGTAAAGGGAGCTGTCAGCGAAGCTGCCTGAGGGAATGACGACCCCTCCGCCCCTGCGGGGCACCTCCCCTTACACAGGGGAGGCACTGGCGCGGCGCATCCATTGGGCCTATTCAAGCTTATCGACCGGTTTTCTGATATTCCATCACACAAAATCCGCCTTTACAGTACCGGGGACAGCATCTCGCTGTCCCCGGTACTGTCTTATGGTGTCCTATCTATATGGCGGGGAAGCGCGCTCCCTTTGTCGGTCTGTCAAAGCTAAATTTCAAAATCCGGAAAGAGGCCGTTGCTTACGCAGCGGACGATGTTCATGGCTTCGGCCTTGGCCCGTTCGACGCCCTGCGGCGTGAGCATCCAGTTCTCGCGCCTTGTGTTTTGGTCGTTGGCCGGGCAGGGGATGACGGCGATATGCGCCGGGAACAGGTATCTTGCGATGGCCAGACTGCGCCGCATGTGAACGGCCGTCGTGACCAGTAGCACCCTGCGCACGTTGTTGAGCCGGAACGCGCGCTGCAGCTCGACCAGCGCAAAGAGGATGTTTTCGATCGTGTTCTGTGAGGAATTTTCTGTGAGGATGTCCTCGTCGGGCACGCCCGCCTCCAGCGCCGCAGCGCGCATGTGCTCGGCTTCGGTGCAGATTCCGGCAGGAAAATTCCGCAGCACGCCGCCGCAGAGCATGATCTTGTTTGCGCGTCCCGCCCGGTACGCTTCGACCGCCGCGGGCAGCCTGTATTTTGCGGCCTTTTCGCTCCCTAACACGATGATGCAGTCGGCACTTTCGCCCGTGTCGCCCGGGGTTTGAAACAAAAGCCGGTCTATGGTCTCGCGCGTCAGGTCTTTTTCGGTGATCTGGGATACGAGCATGCTGTTTCACCTCTCTGCAGGCGCTTCGTAGGTCAGCCGGTTTGTTCCACGACCCCGACGAGCTGTTCGATCAGCCGCGCCGCGTCCTGCATGGCGTAGCTTTTGTCGTTGATCAGAACATGCCCCGCCGACGTTATGGTGATGCTGTTCACGCCGGAAAGGCCGTCAAACACATGGACGGAGAGCATTTTCTCTCCCACATCGTTCGCGGTGCCGTCGGAGAACGGCGTGCCGAAGGTCCGCCTGTAGGAGTGCTGCCCCAACGCGCTCAGGAGAGAGCTGTGCTGCTCTTGGGTGATGGTTTTATATTCGGCGACGTCGATGAACGGCCGGCCGTTGTCGACTCGAAACGTACTGAGGACCATTTGGAGCTCGGCGTCTTCTCCCACGACGCCCGAAAACGAGAGCGGCCGGAAGTAGGCGAGGATGCAGACGAGCAGCGCCGCGCAGACGGCTGCGAGGCAGATCGTTTTTCTGTGCATGATATGGTCGCCTCCCTTCCTGACAGTGGTTTTATTTTCTCATGAGGCCGAAAAAACAGCAAGCCGCGCGCGCTGCGCGGCCTGCTGCAAAGAGGTGGGGGTTATGCGGACGGGGCTCAGTCCAGAATGATCACGGCGACGAGCACGAGATCTTCCGTGCCGGTGTTTTCCACGCCGTGGCTGTGGCCGGAGCCGGTGGACATGGCGTCGCCGGCCTGCACGTCGTAATACTCGCCGTCGTCACAGACGCGGCCGCAGCCGGAGGCGAAGTAGAACAGCTCGGTCTCTCCGGTGTGCTCGTGCACGCCGATGGAGCAGCCCGGGGCGAGGGTGATGGTGGAGAAGAGGCGGGTCTTGTTGGGGAGCTGGGGCATGAGCGCCTCGAGGCGCACGTCGCCGCTGCCGCCCCTCATCTGGTTGCGGATGTCGATGGCGTGGTCGGCTTTTCTGGTGATCATGGCGTTGTTCCTCCTGTGCGTGTGTTTTTGATCAGCCCTGCTGGGCGTTTTTTTCGTAGATGAGGCGCAGGCCCTTGAGGGTGAGCAGGCCGTCGAGCACGTCGATGACGTCGGTCTCCTCGGCGATGAGCACGGCCATGCCGCCCGTGGCGATGACCTTGGCGTGCGGCGCGCCCAGCTCTTCCTTCATGCGGCGCACGAGATAATCCACCTGGCCGACGTGGCCGAAGATCATGCCGCTCTGCATGTTGGTGATGGTGTTCTTGCCGATGACGCTGTCCGGCCGCACGAGCTCGAAGCGGGGCAGCTTGCTGGCCGTTTCGACCAGCGCGGAGGAGCTCAGCTTCAGGCCGGGGCAGATCGCGCCGCCGAGGAACTCGCCCTTTTCGGAGATGGCGCCGAAGGTGGTGGCGGTGCCGAAGTCGATGGTGATGCAGGGGCCGCCGTAGAGGGTATAGGCCGCCACGGCGTTGGCGATGCGGTCGCCGCCCAGCTCGCGCGGGTTGTCATAGCGGATGTTGATGCCCGTCTTGATGCCCGGGCCGATGAAAATGGGGTTTTTGCGGAAATAATTGCGGCACATGTGCTCGATGGTATAGTTCACCTGCGGAACGACCGAGGAGATCATGATGCCGTCCACGTCCTCGACCTTGCGGCCCTCGTTGCGAAAGAGGTTCATCAGCAGGATGCCGTATTCGTCCGAGGTGGTGATGCGGCTGGTGGAAATGCGCCAGTAATGCACCATTTCCTCGCCGCGGAAGAGCGCGGTCTTGATGTTGGTATTGCCGATATCGAGAGTGAGAAGCATAGTTGCCAAACTCCTTTGCAGCTTTTGCGGGGGCCGGGCGCGTTATCCGCGCCGCTGCACCTTCCAGAGGGCGGCGAGCACGGGCGTGGAGATCACCGCAGCGACGACGGCTTCCGCCGAGCCGGCGATAAGGCCGGTGCCGCCGATGAGCGCGAGCACCTTGTCGGATTCGATGCCGCAGAGGATATAAAAGAGCAGCATCAGCCCGAGATAAAACACCGTGTTGGTCAGAGAGCCGGCAGCTGCGGCGAGGGGCACGGCCTTGGCCGAGCGCTCCTTCCCGCGCGAGACCGCCCGGAAGACCAGATGCGCCGTCAGCGGCACGAGCAGGCGCGGGGCAAAGCACATCACCAGCGCCAGCAGCGGATTGGCTGCCACCAGCGCGCCCGCGAGCGCGGAGGGAGTGCCGTAGATACCGAAGGCGCTCAGCGCGCTCACGCCGCCGAAGCACGCGCCCAGCAGAAGGCCCGTCTTCAGGCCCAGCAGCAGAGTGCCCACGATGACGGGCACGCACAGAATCGTGACGTTGACAAAGCCCAGCGGGATCAGCCCGATGGGCGTGAGCCCGAGCAGAAGGACGAGCGCGATGAAGACGGCGGTCAGGGTCATGTTGCGGATCTTGTTGTGCATACGTACATTCCTCCGTTCGGATTCCGCTGCGCGGATATCCGTCGTCGTTTTCCATGGGGTTTCCAATGCCGGGGGCGGTCCGGTTCCGAAAAAACGGATACCGACACAGGCACAGTATACGCCCTCTGCGTTAAGATATAGAGAGGATGCGGGCGTTCTTTGGCCAAAAACATACGCGCGCCCCTGCCGCAGATGCGGAAGGAGCGCGCGGAAGAAAACGCGAAGGGGGTTCTTAGATCTCGGGGATGACGACTTCGACCTCGCGCTTGGCGGCGCTGGAGCGGATGATGCCGTCGATGATGGCCTGATTGTAGATGATCTGCTCCCACGGGATGGGGGAGGGGCCGTTGGTCTTGATGGCGTCCACAAAATCGCGGCACTTGAGGAAGAAGAAGCCCTTCTTGTTGTCCTCTTCCTTCTTGGGGATCTTGATCTCCACCTGGTTGCCGCCGATATCCTTGTACATGTAGATATCGCCCACGCCGCCGTCCCAGGCGCCGCCCCAGTTTACATGCGGGTTCGGGCTCTTGACCTTCAGGCCGGCCTCGGTGCCCAGGAAGAGGGTGTCGCCCATGGTGTCCATGTGCATGGCCCAGCTCATGCGGAAGTCCAGCACGAGGCCGTCTTCAAAGCGGATGAGCGCGCAGGTGAAATCGTCCACGTCGAATTCGCCCTGATAATACTTCGGGTTCTTGCCGAAGTGATCGGAGGCATAGGCGGAGACGGTGACGGGCTTGCGATAGCCCACGGAGTTGAGCGCCATATCGAGGCCGTAGCAGCCGATGTCGGCCAGACAGCCCACGCCCGCGTATTTCTTATGCACGAAGGTGCGGCCCGGGATGCCCCTGCGGCGGCCGCCGCCGGTCTGGATGTAATAGACGTCGCCCAGCTCGCCGCCCTGGATGAGGTCCTTGATCATATGCATGTTGGCGCCGTAGCGAGGCTGGAAGCCGATGGTGAGGATCTTGCCGGTCTCCTTCTGCGTGCGGGCCATGCCCACGGCCTGGTCGAGCGTCACGCTCATCGGCTTTTCGCACAGCACGTTCACGCCGGCCTTCATGGCGGCGATGGCGCAGACGTCGTGCGTGGTGTTGTAGGTGCAGACGGAGACGCCGTCCGGCTTGAGGGCGAGCAGCTTATCGTTGTCGGTGAAATCCGGCACGGTCGTCAGGCCGAATTCATCCAGAAAAGCGCGGGCCTTGCCCGGCACGATATCGGACGCGCCGATGATCTCCACGTCGTCCATTTCAAGATAGGAGCGCATATGGTTGTGGGCGATGCCGCCGGTGCCGATAATGCCGATGCGAATCTTGGAATCCATGCTGATCTGCCTCCTGTTTTGCAGCTTGCGCTTGCTATTTTCCTTTGTTTCCTGTACCATTTGGGGAGAAGAACACACCCCAACAACTATAGTATAGCACAAACTGCGGCCCGCGAACAGGAGGTTTTTGCGCTTATGTTTTCCCAAAATGATCAAAATTTTATGCGGGAGGCGCTTATTGAGGCCGAAAAGGCGCTGGAGGCGGGCGAGATCCCCGTGGGCGCGGTCGCCGTGTGCGAAGGGAAGATCATAGCGCGGTCGCATAACGAGCGCGAATGCTCCTTCGACCCGACCGCGCACGCCGAGATCCTCGCGCTGCGGCGCGCGGCGGAGGCGCTGGGCGCGCGCAGGCTCGGCTCGGTCACGCTCTATGTCACGCTCGAGCCCTGCGCCATGTGCGCCGGGGCCATCGTGGCCGCGCGGCTGGGCAGGCTCGTTTTCGGCGCGCAGGACGCGCAGCGCGGCTGTTGCGGCAGCCTCTACCGCATCACGGAAGACCCGGCGCTGGATTGGTTCTGCGCGGCGGAGGGCGGCTGCCTCGGCGAGGAATGCCGGGAAATGCTGGGCAGGCTGCGCTTTGCCGGGCGATGAGCCTTTAGAGGAGATTGTTCAGGCTGAGCGATTCGCTGCGCCGGATGTGCTCAAGCCC
Organism: Eubacteriales bacterium; assembly: GCA_030528845.1. The sequence continues at coordinate 5,483 of JAUMYC010000032.1, read as the reverse complement.
CTCGCGCACGAGGGCCATGCACTGGCTGTACTGCGCGATGTCGTCGTGCTCGAGCAGCGCCTTTGCGGAGACGATCTGCTCGCGCACGCTGTGGACGTCGCCGTGGTCGGCCAGCATTTCCAGCCAGCGGCTCGCCCCTGTCCAGAGCTGCGCCATCTGCGTGAGCGCAACCAAAGCGCGCTCTTTTTCGTCTGAATCGGTATAGGAGAGGATCTGCTCGTGCAGGTCGGCCATGCGGTCGAGCGTGCCGTGGATCAGGCGCGTGCTGCCGCAGCAGAGCAGGCCCGTCAGCAGCAAAAGGATAAGGGAAAGCGCGATCATTTTTTTCATGCCTGCCCGCCCCCTCGCGCATCCTGCTCAATGGGCTGCCCGGTGTCGATGCAGCGCAAGCGCCCGCTCGTCTCCTGCAGGTGCAGCGCGCCGTCGGTGTTGAGCGAGGCGTAGAGCACCTGCTGCAGGCGCAGGCCGTGTTCGGCCAGCAGGCCGCGCAGCCAGCGCTCGCTCCGGCCCGCCCTGCGCAGGTTGCGCTGCTGCACCGCGCCCGCGGCGACGAGCAGAAGGGGGATGCCGTCCTCCTGCACGGCCACGCCCGCGTCCCGCGCCTCGGCGGGAGAGGCCGTTTTTTTCGCAAACGCGTTGACCGTGCCGTTGGATTCGACGATCACGGCCTCCACGTCCTCCGGGTGCAGGATGCCGCAGCTGCGGATCCCCTCGAGCAGGTCCGACACGCTCATGCCCAAGTTTTCCAGCTCGCCGATGTCCACCACGCCCCGGTTCATGACGATCGAAGGACGGCCGGAGATGATCGAGCGCGCCCTGTCCGAGCGCAGGCAGACCAGCGTCAGCACCGTGTGCAGGATGATCAGCGCGGCGATGGGCAAAAGCCCGTAAAGCAGCGGCGTGGAGACGTCCGAGATCGGCGCGGAGACGAGATCCGCGATGACGACGGTCATGACGAATTCATAGGGCTGGAACTGGCTCAGCTGCCGCTTGCCGAGCGCGCGAATCGCGGCGATCATCAGGACATAGAGTATTACGGCGCGCAGAAAGATCGTGGGCATGGCCGGGCCTCCTTTTGCGTTGTATTTCCTCGCGGCCTATGGCCGGCGAATGGCCCCGGTTGCATTTTTTGCGGATTTGGGGTATGCTATGCATAAGAGAACAGGCGGAACGACGGGATGAGATAAAGGAGAGTGAGAATAATGGCCATTTGGGACGATTGGAGCAAAAAGGCCGGAGATACCGCGCGCACCTTTGGCGCGAGAGCCAAGGAGCTTGCGGAGACGACGAAACTGAACGGACAGATCGCGTTCAAGCGCACGGAGGCTGAGCGCCTCTACGGAGAGATCGGCAAGATCTTCTTCTCCATCCGCGCGGGCCGCTGTCAGGAGAGCGACGAGCTCGAGCAGCTCTGTCTGCAGGTGGAAGCGCTCGACGTGGAGATCGAACAGCTGCAAAAGCAGATCGACGTGATCCGTCAGGTGCGCCGCTGCAAGAGCTGCGGCGAAGTCTCGCCCAACACATCGCGCTATTGCGGCGCGTGCGGCGCAAAGTTCGAAGAGCCCGAGCCCGAACCCGAGCCCGAGCCGCAGGAAGCGGCGCAGGAGCCGGAGGTCGAGGCGGAAGAGGGCGTGGAGATCACCTGGCCGCAGGCCGAAGAACAGCCCGAGCCCGAACAGTCCGAGGCGGAGCAGGCACCAAAAGACGAATAACGCGGCGGCATATGCAAAAAAGAGCTCCCTTCCGAAGAAGGGAGCTCTTTTCATGCGCTTGCAGGGGCCGGGTTCAGTCTGCCACGACGAATTTGTCGCCGGGCTCATAGCGGTCGTACCAGATGGTGTCCTTGCTCTTGGGCAGGAGCTCGTCGACGAACTCCCAAGTGGCGGAGGTGTAGCCGTCGAAGGTCTGGCCGTCGGAGGAATGGAGCAGGAAGGTCTCCACGTCGATGGCGTCCGGCTCCCAAAGCGGGATGGCCAGGATCCAGCCGTAATCGTCCGTCAGACAGGCCACGGCCACTTCCAGCTGCACTCCGTCAAAAAGGGAAGTGAAGCTGGCCTCGGCAAAGAAGCGGAAGTCGCCCGCCTGCGCCGGGTCGAGCCCGAGCGTCTCCAGAGCGGCTTCGTATTCGCCGTAGCTCATCAGGCTCAGCGCCTGCTTGGCGTTGAGGAACATTTCCTCCGGCAGAGTGCCGCGGTATTCGTCGGAGCCGGCGTGCGCCGCCGCGGTCAGCAGACAGGCCAGCAGCATCAGACACAGGATGCGGCGTAATTTCATATGGTGGTTCCCCCTCCGATATGGTTTGCATGCGGCGGGCGGTCTGCGCCCGGCATGGCCCGCTGGGCGGGCGGTTTGTTTTGTGTTTGTGTTCGTTGTTCAGACGCGCGCGGGGCGCCTTTTGTTCCCTGCGGGCGCCTGCGGATATGTGTATACAATGTGTAGTATAATACAATATTTGCACTCTTGCAACGATATTTTTGCGCTCTTCGCCGGTTTTGTCGAACACTTGCCGGAGTTTATCGCGCGTATTCGGTTGCGGGAGAGGGCGCTCTTTGCTATAATATAGTATGGCAAAATGGGGGCGGGAGAGCGCCTCGCATGCGCCTGTAAGAAGCAAGAAGCGCGCCGGGCGTTCCAGCGCATGAACGATATACACGATTTCTGCGTTGCGTTCTTTTCTGCAAGAACGGAGGCTGATTGCAATGAGACCTTTGATCCTTTCCTGCAACACGGGGGCAGGCCACAACACCGCGGGCAGCGCGCTGCGCGAGCAGTTTCTCAAGAGCGGAGTCGACTGCCAGATGCTCGACGCGCTCTCCTTTGCCTCGGAGAGCCTTTCCAAGTTCATCTGTGAGTTTTACGTCGGGCTGACCGTGCGCGCGCCGGGCCTGTTCGGCGCGGGCTATCGCGCCTGCGAGGCCATCAGCTCGCCGAAGAGGCGCTCGGCCTCCTATATCGCCAACGCGGGCTATGCGCACACGCTCTATCGCTATCTGGCGGACAACCGCATCGATACCGTGCTCATGACGCATATTTTCCCCGCGCAGTGCCTGACGCACATCCGCAAGAAATACCGGATGAACAACATCCGCACCTATCTCATCTCCACCGACTACGACTGCTGTCCTTTTGCGGAGGAGACGTCCACCGACGCGTTTTTCATCCCGCACGATTCCATCACGGCGGATTTCCTGCGCCGGGGCGTGGGCGAGGAGCGTGTTTTCGTCTCCGGCATCCCCACTTTGGAAAAATTCTCCCGCAAGGCGGACAAGGACGAAGCGAGGCGCAGCCTGCATCTTCCGCAGGAAGCGCCGATCATCCTGATCATGGGCGGCAGCATGGGCTTTGGCAATATCGAAGACATGGTGCGCCTGCTGCGCAACCGCATGCGCGACAAGACCAACATCGTGGTGCTGGGCGGCAACAACGAGCGGCTCAAGAGCTCGCTGCGCGCGCGCTTTGGCGACGACACGCGCGTGCATGTGATCGACTATACCAACCAGGCCGACCTCTACATGGACGCCTGCGACATCATGCTCTCCAAGCCCGGCGGGCTTTCGAGCACGGAAGCCGCGGTGAAGAACGTGCCGCTGGTGCATATGGCGCCCATCCCCGGCTGCGAGACGGACAACCAGCAGTTTTTCAATCATTTCGGCATGTCCGTTTCCGCCGAAACGCCCGCGGAGACGGCCGACGCCGCCATCCGCCTGCTGGAGAGACCGGAGCTGCAGCAGGCGATGATCAGCGCGCAGAAGGCGAACACCAACGCGCGCGCGGCGGAGGACATCGTGCGCTATGTGATGGGCCGGGTCTGAGCGCCTGCCCGCACAGAAGAAAGAGAGGACGAGGGCCATGCGATACGACGTGCTGCTCATGGACGCGGACATGACCATCTACGATTTTCACACGGCGGAGCGGGAAGCGCTCGTCTGCGTGCTGGAGCATCTGCAGATCACGGATCCGCAGGCGCCGCAGGTCTATTCGCGCATCAACGCAGCCTGCTGGGCCGATCTGGAAAAGGGGCTGATCACGCAGGACGAGCTGCGCGTGCGCCGCTTTCGGGAGCTGGCCGAGCATTACGGCATCGAGGCCGATCTGGAAAAGACGCCGCAGCTGTATATCGAGGCGCTCTCGCGCCAGTCTCAGCTGCTGCCCGGAGCGGCGGAGGCCGTGCGCGCGCTTGCGCGGCTCGTGCCCATCGCCATCGTCACAAACGGCATCCCCTTTGTGCAGCACGGGCGGTTCGACCGCTGCGAGCTGCGCCCCTATATAAAAGAGCTGGTCATTTCCGGCGAGGAAGGCTTTTTCAAGCCCGACCCGCGGCTGATCGAAGCGGCGCTGCGCCGCATGCGCTGCCCGAAGGAGCGCGCCCTGATGGTGGGCGACAGCCTCGGCAGCGATATCCTCGGCGCGCAGAGGGCCGGGGTGGACGCCTGCTGGTATAATCCGCAGGGCCTGCCCTGCACGCTCGAGCGCGCGCCCGAATACACGATCACCGATCTGATGCAGCTGCAGGAGATCATTCTCAAGGAGGAATGAGGAACATTGGAGAACGCCGTATGGAAGGACCTGCCGTATACGCTGCCGGACGCGGAGCACATGGCCGAGCGCCTGCACGTCTTTGAAGAGGATTTAGAGGAGTTCGCCGCGCTGCATGCGCGCTGCGCCGCCATAGCGCAGCCCAAGTTTGCATGGCGCAGGGCTCCGGTGCAGCTGCTGGAAAACGACGACGTGCGCATCGGCGAGCAGCTCTTTCACAGCCGCATGCTGCATGTGAACATGCAGGGCGTGAAAGAGGCCTATGCATATGTCGCCACCTGCGGACGGGAGATCTACGAGCTCGCTCTCTCCTGTGAAGATCCGCTCGCGCGCTTCTGGGTGGATTCCATCTCCGAGCAGCTCCTGCGCTCGGTCAGCCTTGCGGCGCATGCGCGGCTGCGCGAGCTTTCCGGCGAGCAGAGGCTCTTTGGCATGAACCCCGGCTCCTTGCCGGACTGGCCCATCAGCGAGCAGAAGCCCCTGTTTGCGCTGGTCGGCGATGTGTACGGAAAGATCGGCGTGGAGCTGACCGATACGTTCCTCATGCTGCCGATCAAATCCGGCTCCGGGCTGTATTACGCCTCCGAGGTCGATTTCGTCAGCTGCGAATATTGCGCGCGCGGCGAATGCCCTTCACGCAGGGCAAAGTTCGTGCCGGGCAAATTTGCCGAGAGATACGGCGGTTGAACGTAAAGATGCATAAAAAAGAAGCCGTTCCCTGTCCGCGTTTTGGAGAGGGAACGGCGTTTTTGTTTGTAGGGGTCGGCCTTGCGCCGACCCGAAATGACGGGCGACCGCAAGGGTCGCCCCTACAGGCGAGGAGCGCGCTGTGGGGACAGCAGTTCTGTTTGTAGGGGTCAGCCTTGTGCCGACCCGGGGAGACGGGCGACCGCAAGGGTCGCCCCTACAGGCGAGGAGCGCGCTGCGGGGACAGCCGTTCTGTTTGT
>JAUMYC010000209.1 GCA_030528845.1 Eubacteriales bacterium | reverse complement strand
GTTTCCAAAGGGGATCATCCCCTTTGGCGGGGTGCAGGGGCAGGGCCCCTGCCCGGGGAGTCCAGAGGGGCGGAGCCCCTTTGGCAGGGTGCAGGGGCAGAGCCCCTGCATGGGGAGCCCCTGCCTTCCCTGCGCTCAGAGGGAAGGATCGAACCGACGGCAGAGCGTGTATTTGGAGATGGCGCTGCGCTCTGCGGGCGCGCCGATGAGCGCGGAGAGGAACGTCGGCAGATAGTTGTCGTATTTCACCTCGAGCACCCATGTGCCCCTGTCCATGACCTCGAGCGTGCGCAGCTGCGGGTCAAAGAGCTCGATGCTGCTCAGGCCGGAGCGCACGCGCTTGTCGATGGTGATGCGCACATTTTCGGCCGGATAGGTGAACGCCTCGCGGTCATATTCCACGATGACAGCGGGCTTTAAGAGCCTCGTGCGCATCTGTGCGGCCACGTCGGTGAGCAGCGGGCGGCCGAGGGATTCCAGGCCCGTCGGGTCGCCCCGCATGAGCTGCCGGGCCAGCCTCTCGGTGATGCGCACGCCGTCCTTTTGGATCAGATCGCCGATCTTTCGCTTGCGCTCGATGGTGATGGGGCTCTTGGGCGTGTTGTAGATGCGGATGCGGTATTTGTCGCGGTGCATCACGCCGTCGAGCTTGTCGTGAAAGGCGCTGTCCCATGCGTCGTCAAAATAGAGCGAGCGGATGGTATATTCGCCGGTGCGCTTGTCGGCGTGCCGGTCGCGGTGCATCACGGCAGCCAGCCTGCGGGAGAGCGCCTCTGCCTCGAGCGGGCTGATGTGAAACTTGATCTCATGTCTTGCCTGCATGTTCTGTGCTGTGCTCTCCTTTCGTTATTTCTTGGCTTCCTCGTAGTCGTAGATGGCCTGCATGGCCTCGGTGAAGTAGCGGTTGAGCTCGTCCTTCGTCACGGCCATGGAGTAATCCTTGCTCGAATCCTGCAAGTATTGGAACATCTTGGTGGGGCGCTCTTCCGCGTAATCGATAAAGCGGCTCAGCTCGCTCTTCCATTTGTCCATGTCGAAGTTATACTTCTGCAGCACGGAGCGGGGCAGGGTATCCACGCCTTCGGAGAGCCAGCCGTTCACGATGTTCTGCCAGCCGGCCATGTGCTGCTCCATCTCGGGCATCAGCTCGCCGATGCGCTCGTTGACCTTGTCCACGATGGCCTGCGTGGTGAAGTCCGTGGCCATCAGTTCGCCCAGCCGTTCGAGGAACATGGCGCGGAAGGTGTCGTTTTTCATCAGCTCGACAAAGAGCGTGTTGTCCGTGCGCATGGAGTTGCCCATGCCCGCCGGGTTCATCCAGCGCGTGGGCGAGTTGGTGTCGGTGTAGAAGGCCCAGTCGAGGTCGAAGAAGATCCAGCGCCATTTGCCGTCGCCGGAGACGGCGTTGCGGTAGCGCTTGACGTTGAGCGTGTCGGTGTTGCCGGTGTACATCTGCAGGCAGATGTAGTCGATGTAGTTTTCCAGATCGACCACTTCGCCCACGGCGGCGAGGGCCTCGTCGTTCTTCACGCCGTTTTTCTTGACCCAGCTGAGCATCTTCTGGAAGGATTCATCCGAGCCGTGCAGCACGTTCGTGTTGGCCTTGACCAGGTCGATGTTCTCCGGGTCGTCCCAGCCCTCCCACTGCGCCACGCTGTATTGATTGATGCGCTCGCGCAGGTTGTATTGGCCCCAGTATTCGCCGTTCAGATAGACGACGACCAGCTCTGTCGCCTGATACATGACGTCGGTGTTCTCCGCAAGGGAGGTGAGGATCGAGTCGCGCATGCGCGTCTTGTCGCCGTCGGAGCCGGAGGAGCGCAGCACGAAGGATTGATACTGGGTGTAGTCGCGCTCGGAGAAGAGCGGGGCGTAGAAGTAGTCTTGCTCGTCGTATTCCTCGCGCGCGATGATCTTGAAGGCCTTCTGCGGCTCGCTTCGGCTGTATTGGCCGTGCAGCTTCAGGCCGCAGCCCTGCGAGAGGATGGTGGAGCCGTCGGTCCCGTAATATTCGAGGTTGGCGCTCTTTTCCCATGTCATCCAGAAGTTCGCGCCGCGGTCGATGGAGCCGTAGGGGCTGGCTTCGAGGGCGTTCGGGCCGAGGATATACAGGCCCTTTTCGTCAGACCAGAGGTCGGCCGGATCCAGCACGACGGACATGACGTTCATCGTGTGCTCCACGCCCACGAAATAGGTCTGCGTCTGGGTGGTGGAGGGGTATTCGCCGTCGCGCCAGACGCGGCTGCGGATGACAGTGGTCTCGGAAAGGGTGAGCGGGTCGGTGTAGACGGGGGATGCGGTGGTGGGCACGGAGCCGTCGGTGGTATAGCGGATGACGGCGTTCTGCGGGCCGCTGAGCTCAAGCGTCACCGCGCTGTCATACAGGCCGCCGGCGATGGAGAAATCGGCCGGCCGGGTGCGCATGGCGTAGCCCGTGCTGGTGTTCTGCCCGCCGGGGGTGGACTTTGCCAAATAAAAAAAGCCGTCTTGCCCGTCTATGCGCCCATAGCTGATGGATGCATACTGCCTCGGCAGAGGCATGCGGTCGACCACAGTGCCATCGGGCGTGCAGAGGGTAACGGTCTCGTTGGCGTCGGCGAGGAGGGAAAGGCCGAAGGAGGCCTGATAGGAGCCGGAGGAAACGTCCTGCACGTCACCCTCGCCCAGCCGGATGACGAGGTATTCTCCGGGCTTGATGCTCGCCTCCTGGGCAAACTGCCATTTGCGCGGGCGGCCCGAGTCGTCGGAGAGGCCCCATCCGGACAAGTCCACCGTGACGGTGGACTTGTTGCAGATCTCGATCCATTCGGGCTGGGCCCCCTCGGTATCCACGGTGCGGGAAGTGCCCGCGGAGACCTCGGAGATGAAGACTTTGGACGCGTTGGCGGAGGCCATGCGGCTCTCCTGCGCCGCGGCGGAGGCAGCCGTGTTGGCTGCGCCGGGGGTCGGCGCGAGGTCGGTGGTGTATTGGCCCTCATACAGGCTCAGGCTGCGGTCCGTCTTGAGGTTGGAAAAGCTCACGGAGGACTGCACCATGCCCTGCGGGTTGGAAAGCACGGCCATCTCGCCCTCCGCGCTCAGGCGGAAGCCGGTGTGCAGGGGAGCGCCGGCGACGGCGCGGTTTTTGCCGGAGCAATAGACGAGCAGATGCTCGCCGCTTTGCAGCGTGACGTCCGGGAAGCGCCATTTGGTGGGGGTGGAGGTGTCGTCGGACAGGCACCAGCCGGAGAGGCTGACCGCCGAGGCGGAGGTGTTGGCGATCTCGATCCAGTCGCAGTATTCGCCGTCCTCATCCCGGGCGTAGGTGGCGTTGTCGGCCATGACCTCGGTGATCACCACGGCGGCGTTCTGCCCGCCGGAGAGCGCCTCGCGCATCATCTGATGATACTGCTCTTCGTTGGGCATGCCGGGCGTGTAAGAAGAAGTGATCTGCCAGCCGCCGTCCACGCGCGCGTAGGACTGGTTGCGGTTGAGCGAGGGGATGTTGATGGATTCCACGGCCACCTCGTCCCGGTTGAAGAGCAGGAGCGAGTCTCCGTCGGCGGAGAGCTTGAAGGGGGCGTGGTAGGTGTAGCCGGGGGTGTTGCGCAGGGTGCCGTCGCAGAAGACGAGCACGAATTCGCCCGGGCCGATGACGTGGCTGGGGAAGGTGAAGGCGTTGAGGGAATCGGCCGCGTCGGCCAGCATCCAGCCGGTGATGTCGATCGATTCGGTCGCGCTGGTGTTGGTGATCTCGATCCAGTCGCCGAACTCGCCGCGCTCGTCGGACCACGCCGAGCCGTTGGAGGACATGATCTCGTTCACGCGCACGGCGGTGGTGGGAGAGATCTCGCTCACGGGCGCGCTGCCGCCGCTCGATACGCCGTCGGGGAAGAGCCCGTTCGGGAAGGCGACGTACTGCAGGAGATAGCTGCCCACGAGCACCAGGACGACCAGCAGGGCTGCGATGCCGATGACGGCGGGGTTGGCGCTCTGGATGTGCGGCTTGGAAGGAGCGGCCCGCTTTTGCTGCGGGGGGCGCT
>JAUMYC010000208.1 GCA_030528845.1 Eubacteriales bacterium | reverse complement strand
TTTCAAAATGTCATCACGGCTGGGCGTATCATCCGTCCAAAGCCAACAGGATTCATCCGAATCTGGACTTTGATCTTCTGGGCGCTCAGCTTGAAGCGTGCAGGGAAATCGGCGTGAAGGCGCCTGTATACATCAGCGCGGGCTTTGATGAGAAGGAGGTTCTGGATCATCCCGAATGGCTGATTATGGATTATGGTGCGTCTGAGGAGAGCACCTTCACGAAGGCGCACTGGCACCGCATGTGCTACAACACGCCCTATCTGGACGTGCTCGCCGCGCAGGTGGAAGAGGTCATGGAGCGCTACGACCCCTGCGGCATCTTCCTCGATATCTCCGCCGTGCGCAAATGCGTGTGCCCCTCCTGCTGCCGCAGCATGCTGCAAAAAGGCCTCGACCCGAACAAGGAAGAGGACGTGAGCAAGTTCGGCGAGGAGGTCTACGCGAACTATTGCCTGCGCATGGAGCAGGCTGTGCGCAAATACTCCGCGACGGCCACCATCTTCCACAACGCCGGGCATATCACCCACGGCAGGCGCGACATCGCGGGCTACGACACGCATCTGGAACTGGAAAGCCTGCCCACGGGCGGCTGGGGATACGACCATTTCCCCATGTCCTCCGCCTATGCGCGCACGCTCGGCATGGATTTTCTGGGTATGACGGGCAAATTCCACACCTCCTGGGGCGAATTCGGCGGCTTTAAGCACCCGAACGCGCTCATCTACGAGACCGGGCTCTCCCTCGCCTGCGGCGCGCGCTGCTCCATCGGCGATCAGATGCACCCCGGCGGAGAGATGAACCTGTCCACCTATCGGCTCATCGGCGCGGCCTACGAGCAGGTGGAGCGCAAGGAGCAATGGTGCGAAGGAGCGAAGAACATCGCCGATATCGCCGTGCTCAGCTGCGAGGCGGTGCTCGGCACGGGCCGCGGCGGCTTCGGCACCGAGAGCAACACCGGCGCAAACCGCATCCTGCTCGAGGGCAAGCATCTGTTCGATTTCATCGACGAGGAGACCCCCTTCGAGCGCTACAGGCTGCTCATCCTGCCGGATCAGATCCTGCTGTGCGAGAAGCTCGCCGCGCGTCTGAAGGAGTATATCGCCAAGGGCGGCAAGGTGCTGCTGACGGGCTGGTCGGGCCTGGATATGGACATGCAGCGCTTTGCGCTGGAGATCGGCGCGGAATACGACGGCGCGAGCGAGCATCAGCCGGAATACATGATCCCGCAGTTCGACTGCGTGAACGGCCAGACGGCCTACATCATGTACGCACAGGGCCAGAAGCTGAAAAACTGCACGGGAGAGATCTTCGCGCAGCGGCAGGCGTCTTATTTCAACCGCGCGCCCTTCCGCTTCTGTTCGCACAAGCACACGCCCAACGACGTTTCCGCGCCGCTCGAGCCCGCCGCCGTGCGCAAGGGGAACGTCGCCTACATCGGCTGGACGATCTTTGAGGATTACGCGCGCACGGGCGAGCTGATCGTCAAGGAGCTCGCACTGCAGGCGATCGACATGCTGCTGGGCGAAGAGCGCACGCTGCGCGTTTCCCTGCCGGACAGGGGCGTGGCGACGGTGACCGAGCAAGGCGCGCGCCGGATCGTGCATCTGCTCTTTGCGCACACCACCGTGCGCGGCAAAAACATCGAGGTCATCGAAGACGCCGTGCCGCTGCACGACGTGGCCGTGTCGCTCAAAGCGGACAAAAAGCCCGCTTCCGTCACCCTCGTCCCGCAGAACACCCCCGTCGAGTTCGACTGGGACGGCGCGCGCGTTTCCTTCGTCGTGCCTAAGGTGCTGCTGCACCAGATGATCTGCGTGGAATGACACAGTCTCCAAAAATACAAACAGGCCGCCGGGCAAACAGGCAGAGTTTGTAAAACAGGTCCAGCCCCGGCAGTATGATTTGCCGGGGCTGTTCTTGTATATGCCCTGAACGGATGATAGAATAAAAGAACCGACCGCTGCACGATCAAAATTGTCAGGAGAAGACTTATGAATGCACGTTTGCTTGGTTTTTTCAGCGGCTTTCCGACTCGTCATTTTACGGACAGTATCGCAGATGTACTTAACCGGAAACTGAACGTTCGAGACAGCCTTATCTTTGTCAGCGGCTGGCCGGATGACAGCGAGCAAAACGACAACGATTCCCATGGAATGCACCGGATGTTTGTCGAACGTAATATGCCTTTTGCAAATCACTATGTAATCGATCGTCGGACAGATGCAGATGAAGCGGTAAAACTGATCCGCAAGGCGTCCTGCATTTTTCTTATGGGAGGGAATGCAACGCTGCAGTTTAAGTTGATGTGCGAAAAGGGGATCGTGGATGAGATTCGTCAAAGCAGTGCTGTGATATTGGGCGTAAGCGCAGGCGCTATGAACATGGGCAGTCCTACAGTGGACATATATGAATCTCCTGTCCCCTATGAAGGGTTGGGATTTGCCAATATTACCGTCAAGGCGCATTATCCGCTTGATGATGAATTGCTGCAGCCTTTGAGACAGGTGTCCATGGAATATCCGGTATGTCTTATGACGGATGAAAGTGCAATCTTTATAACAAAAGATATGATCACTTCGACAGGTCAAATCTATCGGTTGGTACGTGGAGACATTGCACCTCTTACACAGCAGCAGCTGGAACAGATGCGGAAGAGATAAGTTCCCATTTGGCGATCTGCACTAAGGCCTCACTTTTATACACCGTTTGGTGGCGTGCGTATTATGCGGTACCGCACCGCGCCAAAGCCTCCCCTGCGTAAGGGGAGGTGCCCCGCAGGGGCGGAGGGGTCGTCGAACCCTACGCCGCTTCGCTGACAGCTCCCTTTGCACAAGGGGGCCTTATTTTGCATCCCGTGAACAAGTGCCTGCCCCAAAGACTGCATACAAAACGGCTCGTATCTTTGCGATACGAGCCGTTGCCTGTTTTACGGACGCGCGTAAAAGCGCCCGACTTTTTTAGCGCGCTGCGCCCGGGCATCAGATCTCCAGATAGCCCTTGAGCACCTTGAGGGAATTGAGCACGCCGTCGATATGGCTGCGCTCGTAGCCGTGGCTGGCATACACGCCCGCGCCGATGAGGCCATGGCGGATGTCGTAGCCCGCGCGCAGAGTGGCTTCCACGTCGCTGCCGTAGCCGGGGTAGACGTCCAGCGCGTATTCGGCGCCTTCCTTCTTCGCCGCGTCGATCAGCTTGCCGGTGAGCTCGTAGCTGTAGGGGCCGCCGCTGTCCTTGACGCAGATGGAGACCATCTTCTCGGTGCATTTCAGGCCGTCGCCCACGCAGCCCATGTCGATGCTGATCGCCTCGGTCACGCCCGCAGGCACGGAGGAGGAGCCGCCGTGGCCCACCTCTTCATACACCGTAACATGCGCCCACACGCGCCTCTTGGGCACGATGCCGTTGTCCTTCATGTACTTGGCAAGGCCGAGCAGAATGCCCACGGAGAGCTTGTCGTCGAGGAAGCGGCTCTTGATATAGCCCGCAGCGGTCACGCGCGTCTTCGGCTCCACGCACACGATATCGCCCACTTCGATGCCCAGCTCCCTCGTCTCCTTTTCGGAGCGCACGTCCTCATCCAGCACGACCTCGAGCGTATCCCAGGTGCGCTTGGTGTCGCCGTAGGCGCGGTTGACGTGTACGGAGGCGTTGGCCAGCTGCAGCGTGCCCTCGTAGACCTTGCCCTCGCGGGTGTACACGCGGCAGTTCTCCGCCTCGCAGTTTTCCGGACGCAGGCCGCCCAGCGCCGCGACCTTCAGCCTGCCGCTGCCCTTGATCTGGCAGACCATCGCGCCGAGGGTATCGGCATGCGCCTCGAGGAACACGCCGTCGTTTTCGTCAGCGCCGCCAAGGTCGATCAGCACGCCGCCCTTGTTGGTGATCTTCGCCGCGAAGCCCAGCCCCGCAAACGCTTCCTGCACCCATTTCGCCGCCGCGGCGGTGTAGCCGGTCGGGCTGTCGATGGCCAGCAGCTTTACCGTTTCTTCCACTGCATCTTGCGCATCTTCTCGGTTCATTGTTTTCTCTCCCCT